>NZ_BAAANN010000008.1:0-279421 GCF_039529815.1 Amycolatopsis minnesotensis
CGCCCCCGCAAAACCCTCAACTGGCTCACCCCCAAAGAAAAACTCACCATGCTACTGTCCTAAATAGAGCATGTTGCGACCACCGCATGAATCCGCCGCCCCTTCAGGGCATGCGCAGCGGACCTCACCACTCGACATCCATAGGAGCGTCCGTCAGGACATCGGGTCAGGGACCGCTCAGCCGGGAAAGTGCGGCGTCCCAGCTCTTCCAGGAGCCTTCGGGGCGCGAGGGCAGGAGCGGGACCACTTCGCTGTCGCCGCGGCGTACCGCGGGGTGGCGTCGCGCGAGCACGGACAAGGTTCCGCCCGGCCCGGCTTCGACCAGCGTGAACCGGCCTCCCGCGAGCAGCGCGTCCAGTGCGGGCCAGAAGAGCACGGTGGTGGCGAGCTGCCCGGCCCAGAACTCGGGGGAGCGCGCCTCGCCGTCGCTGATCCGCCGCGCGGTCCTGGTCGACACGATCGGTACCGAGGGCGGACACAGCGGTACACGGGCGAAGGCCACTTCCCACGCGCGGGCCGCCGACGCGACCGCGGGGCAGTGAAAAGCCTGCACGGCCGGGACCCGCCGGGAGAACAAGCCGTCACGGGACATCGCTAAGTCCACTGTGGACAGCGAAGGTTCGGTGCCGGACACCACGGTCTGCTTCGGTGCGTTGCGCGCGGCCACCCCGAGGCCGTTCCCGTGTGCGCACAGGTGGGGGAGCACCTCCTCCGGCGTCGCCGCGACGGCGAGCATCCCGCCCGCCGGCGTGTGCGCCATCACCTCGGTGCGGGCGGACATGAGCGCGGCGGCGTCGGCGAGCCCGAATACCCCGGCGAGCGCGGCCGCGGCCAGCTCGCCGACGCTGTGCCCTAACAGGACGGAAGTGTGGATTCCCTGCGCGGCAACGGCTCGGCCGAGCGCGTAGCCGATGGCGAACAGCAGTGGTTGAGCCCGCGTCGCATCGTCCAAGGAAACCCGGGGCGAATCGGTGAGCCAGTCGGAGCGCACCGCGCCGCCGTCGGGCAGGAACGCGAAGAACTCGTCCATCGCGGCGGTGAAGACCTCTTCCCGGTCGTAGAGCTCCACCGCCATCCCGGGGTGCTGGGCTCCCTGTCCCGGCAGCAGCAGCGCCACCGGCCGCGGCTCACGCGTGGTCAACGACCGCTTCGATCACGTGCAGGTACGAGTTCAGCGGCCGGACGTCCACCAGCCGCAGCCCCGCCGCGGCGACCAGTGCGAGCAGGCCGTCCTCGGTGTGCTTGCGACCGCCGACGTTGAGCAGGAGCAGCAGGTCCATGGCGGTGGTGAAGCCCAGTTCGGGGCTGTCGTCGAGCAGGTTCTCCAGCACCAGCACCCTGGCACCGGGACGGGCGGCCCCGGCCACGTTGCGCAACGTGGTCACGGTGCTGTCGTCGTCCCATTCGAGCACGTTCTTCAGCACGTACACGTCGGCGGGGACCGGGACCTCGTCACGGCAGTCCCCGGGGACCAGGCGAACCCGGCCGGCGAGCGGTCCGCCCGGACGCAACCGGGGGTCCGCGTTCGCGAGCACACCGGGCAGTTCGAGCAGCGCGCCGCTCAGGTCCGGATGGCGTTCGAGCAGCGTGGCGAGGACGTGCCCCTGCCCACCGGCGATGTCGGCGACCGTCTCGCTGCCGTCGAGTTCGATCCGGTCGGCGATCGCGGTCGCCGAGAGCCTGCTCGACTGGGTCATCGCCCGGTCGAACACCTCGGCGGACTCCGGCGCCTCGGCGTGCAGGTACTCGAAGAAGTCCTTGCCGTGCAGCAGGGGGAACACACTGGTCCCGGAGCGGACGGCCTCGTCGAGGTGCGGCCACAGCTCCCACGACCACGGTTCGGTGCCCCAGAGGACGATGTGCTTCAGGCTGCGCGGCGCGTCCTCGGCGAGCAGCTTCGACATCTCGGTGTGGCGGTACCGGCCCGCTTCGTCCTCCGCGAACACCCCGTGCCAGGCCAGCGTGCGCAGCAGGCGGCCGAGCGCACCGGGGTCGGTGCCGGTCGCCGCGGCCAGTTCCTCCACAGTGGACGGTTCATCGCCGAGTGCGTCGGCGATGCCCAGTTTCGCCGCGGCGCGCACGGAGGCGGCGCGGGCGGCGCTCAACGCCAGCTCGCGGAGGTGGCGGACCGCGTCCGGGATGGCGGTCATCGGGGCGCCCCCGCGGCGGCGTGCTCGCTGATCACCGCGAACGGCGCGGGTTCCGCGGTGGCGAGCCGCTTGATGTCTTCGAGCGGAACGGAGAACTCCTTGCCGCTGATCGCGGCCCGGTGCGAGTCCACGTCCTCCCATTCGGCGGTCTCGACGAACACCGCGGGATCCTTGAGCGACCGGCAGAGGCGGTGGGCGCGAAAACCCGGCTGCTTCGCGGTGTGCGCGGAGATCCGGCCGAGCGCGCGGAGGAATTCGCTCTCGTCGCCGGTCACCGTGAACCGGGTGATGAAGACGAACATGGGCGTCCTTTCCTTTCAGGGGCGGAGAAAGCGGTCGCGGAGGTCGCGGCGCCGTACCTTGCCCGTCGGCGAGCGGGGGATCTCGGGGACCAGGTCGACACCGGCGAGCCGTTCGTAGTAGGGCACCTGGTCGTTGACGAATTCCGCGAGCTCGGCGGGTTTCACCGTGTCGTCGCGCGCGACCACCAGCCCGTGCGCGACCGCGCCGCTGATCTCGTCCGGCCGGTCGAGTACGACGCAGTCGACGACACCCGGATGCCGTGACAGCACGCGCTCGACCTGGCTCGGTGACACCAGCCAGTTGTCGCACTTGAACACGTCCTTGAGCCGGTCGACCACGAACAGGGAGCCGTCTTCGCCGAGGCGGCCGACGTCGCCGGTGGCGAACCAGCCGTCGGCGGTCAGATCGTCGGCGAGTTCGCGGCCGAGGTAACCGGACATCAGCTGCGGGCCCCTGACCTGGATCTCGCCGACGCCGCCGACCGGGAGCACGGTGGTGGCGCCGATCTCCACGATCCTGGTCTCGCCGCCGGGCACCGGGAGACCGGCCGAACCCGGCACGGGCCGGTCGAGGTCGCCGAGGTGGACCGACGGCGCGGTCTCGGCGAGCCCGTAACCCTGCACCACCGGCACGCCGAAGTGCTGGCCGAGCGCGGTGGCGGTGGTGGTGGGCAGTGCGGAGCCGCCGGAGAGGAAGGCGCGCAGCCGCGGGGCTTCCAGGTCGCGCAGCCGCGGGTCCCGCGCCAGCAGGGTGAGCCTGCCGGGCAGGTCGTAGAAGTGGGTCGCGCGGACGGCCCGCGCGGTGTCCACCGCCGCGACCACATCGGCCTCCTGGCAGAGCACGTGGGTCGCGGCGGCGGTCACGCCGATGTTGAGGTGCATCAGGTGGAAGGTCGGCAGGTGGTTGAGCAGCACGGAATCACCGGTGAGCTGGTGCGCGTACGCGGTCTGCGCGGCGTTGACGGTGAGGTTGGCGTGGGTGAGGCGGACGGCCTTCGGCGCGCCGGTCGTGCCGCTGGTGAACTGCAGGCAGGCGAGGTCCCCCTCGTCGAGCATCGGCTCGGTGAGCGGCGCGTCGGCGGCGAGGTCGTCCATCGTGGGCATGCCGTGGCCGGTGTCCTCGGTGAGCACGGTCAGCCGGAGATCGGGGAGCCGGGGGTGGATCACGGCCAGCTTCGGCCGCACGGCCGGTGGCGCGACGAGGGCCTGCGCGCCGGCGGTACCGAGCACGTGGGCCAGGCCGTCCTCCCGCAGCAACGGGTTCACCAGCGCGCTGACGTGCCCGGCGCGGGAGATGCCGTAGTAGGCGATCGCGAACGCGGGATCGAGCGTCATCGCCAGCGCCACCACCGCCGGGCGGGTGCCCAGTGCCGCGCGCAGCCCGGCGGCGAACCTGGTGGCGGCCGTTTCGAGTTCGCCGTAGGTGAGGGCCGCCGATCCCGACCGGATGGCCACGCGGTCCGGTGCCCGCACGGCGGCCCGCCGCAGCAGGTCGTGCACCAGCGGCCCGCCGAGCAGGCCGGAGATCGTGTCGAGCGCGGGACCCCGCGCGAGGCTTGCCGTGATGCGCATCCGACGAGGTTCGCCGACCCGCTTCGGCTCGGCTTCGACGCCGGTTGGGGCCCCGGTCCGGCTCGAACCGGAGTCGAACCGCGGCGCACACGCTCTTGGCATGCGAAACGAGGGTCCCGAGGTGTTGGTGGCGGGGGCAGGGCCGGTCGGCCTCGCCGCGGCTTACGAGCTGACGCGGCGCGGTGTCCGCGTGCGGGTGGTGGACCGGGCCGACGGGCCCGCCACCACCAGCCGTGCGACCGCGACGCACGCCCGCACCCTCGAGATCTACCACCAGATGGGCATCCTCGGCGATCTGCTCCCGCGCGGGCAGCGCGCGGAGAACTTCACCATGCACCGCAACGGCCGCGTGCTGGCCAGGCTCGGGACCGACTACTCGACGCTGCCGACCCGGTTCCCCTTCACCCTCCAGGTCGACCAGGTGATCACCGAGGAGGTGCTGCGCGAGCGCCTGCACAGCCGTGGCGTGCCGGTGGAATGGGGCGTCGCGCTCGAAGACATCGATCGGCGCGCGGACGGGGCGGCGGCCTGGCTGCGGCGTGCGGACGGCTCCGTCGAGGAACAGGTGGTGCCGTGGCTGATCGGCGCCGACGGCGCGCACAGCACGGTCCGGGCCAGGCTCGGCTTCGAACTGCTCGGCGAGTCGACGGAAACCTGGCTCGTCGCGGACGCGGTGCTGGACGCGGACCTGCCGCGCGACAGCCTGCACTGGCTGCACACCGGGGACGGCACGCTGCTGCTCGTCCCGTTCCCCGACCACGGGAAGTGGCGGCTGCTGGACACCGTCGACGTGGATTCGGACGACCCCGATGTGGTCGCGGCCCGGTTCGCGCGGAAGATTTCGCGCGCGCTCGGCCGCCCCGTCGAGGTGTGCACGCCGAGCTGGCTTTCGGTGTTCACGATCCAGCAGCGGATGATCCAGCGGATGCGTGCCGGGAGGTGCTTCGTGGCAGGCGACGCGGCGCACGTGCACAGCCCCGCGTCTGGGCAGGGGATGAACACGGGCATCCAGGACGCGGTGAACCTCGCCTGGAAGCTGGCCGACGTGATCCGCGGCCACGCGGGCGAAGCACTGCTCGACAGCTACGCCGCTGAGCGGGTGCCCGTCGGCGAGGTACTACTGGGGACGACCAAGACGGCGACCGCGCTGATCGCGTTGCGCAACGCGGCGGCGCCGGTGCTGCTGCCGCTGGGACTCGGCGTGCTCAACGCCGTGCGCCCGCTCAAACACCGCGTGGAGCGCAAGATCATGCGGACCATGTCCGGTCTCGCACTGTCCTATCCGGACAGTCCGCTGAGCCTGCCGGGTGCGGCGCGCGGCACCGGTTACCGGCAGGGTGACCGGGTGGGCTGTTCGGAGCGGGCGCACGAGAGCAGCGCGGGCTGGCGGGCGCTGTGCACGGAGCTGACCGATCCCCGGTGGACGTTGCTGGGTTTCGGCGCCGGGAACCGGGCCGCACTGGAGCATATCGACCGTCGCTACGGCGCGGCCGTTTCGGTCCGCACGGTCATGGAGTCCACTGTGGATTACGAGGGGCCATGGCCGCTGGCCGATCCCGGTGACGTGCTGCGCGACGCGTTCGGGGCGCGGGACGGGGAGTTCGCGCTGATCCGCCCCGACGGGTACCTGGCAGGCACCGGGCCGCTCGGCGACGGGCGCGATGCGGAGTCATGCCTGCGGGCGATCCACTTGCTGCCGAAGGAACATTCCCCGGCGCGATGAAGGAGCGTGCGATGCGCATCATCGACCTGTCGACCCCGATCGACGCCTCGGTGTGGGAGCCGAACCCGATCGAGCACCGGGTGATGTCCGCGGCCGAGGGCGGCGCGCACATGGCCGAAGGCATGCGCCGCAACCACGGGCTCGACTTCGACCCGGCCGACCTGCCCGGTGGTGAGCTGCTGTCGCTGGACACGATGACGCTGACCACCCACACCGGCACCCATGTGGACGCGCCGTCCCACTACGGGTCCGTCGCGGAGTACGGCGAGCCGAGGCACATCGACCGGATGCCGCCGGACTGGTTCGTGCGTCCCGGTGTGGTGCTCGACCTGACCGGCGAACCGGTCGGCGCGGTGGGCGCGGACCGGCTGGCGCGGGAGTTCGACCGCATCGGGCACACCCCGGCGCCGATGGAGATCGTCCTGCTGCACACCGGCGCGGACCGGTTTTCGGGCACACCGAAGTACTTCACGGACTTCACCGGTCTGGACGGTCCGGCCACCGACCTTTTGCTGGACCTGGGCGTGCGGGTGATCGGCACCGACGCGTTCAGCCTCGATGCCCCGTTCGGCCACATGATCAAGGCCTATCAGCGCACCGGGGACGATCGCGTGCTGTGGCCGGCGCATTTCGCCGGGCGAAGGCGGGAGTACTGCCAGATCGAGCGGCTGGCGAACCTCGGGTCGCTGCCGGGGCCGACCGGGTTCACCGTGTCGTGCCTGCCGGTGCTCATCGCGGGCGCGGGTGCCGGATGGGCCCGCGCCGTAGCGATGATCGAGGACTGAAACTAGGCAGTGTCTGACAGTGGTTGATTTCCTGAGCGGCTCCGCCGCCGAGGAAACCCTGCCTACGGGGCGAGGTCGTCGCGGGTCACCCGGCGCGCCCGCACGAGTAGCTCGCCGCGGACGCGCACGAGGACGTCTTCGCAGACGCAGACCCGGAACAAGGCCGACGGCCCGCCGCGCGGGGTCGCGAACACCATGGCGTAGCAGGAAACCCGCCACGTCCCGTCACCGAACGGCTCGACGTCCACCATGCCGTGCCAGTGCCGCCGCACTTCGCCGGATTCCGCGAGTGCGGCCGCGGCGCGGTGCATCGAAGCCGCGATCGCCGCGCGGCCGTTCGCCGCCGGGACGGTCGGGACCTCGAACGTGCCGTCCTCGGTGAAGGTCCGCGCCCAGTCGTCGATCGCGCCGGAGTCCAGCAGCCGCAGGTGCCGCGCGTAGAACTGCTGGACCTCCGCGTAGAGCTCCGCCGAGGCGAACCGGGCAGGGCGTTCACCGGTCTGTGTCGTCATCGCCCCAGCCTGGCGTGCCGGGTTCGAACCCGGTTCGAATCCGGCCTGAAGCACCGGTGTGACGCTGGGGTTTCCGCACCAGGCGAGGAAGGGAAACCCATGTCCGAAGAAACGGGAACGGTCAGCACGGTGGGGCGAGCGAGGGCCGTCATGGCGCTCAACAACGCGTACTTCCAGTCCAAGATCATGCAGAGCGCGGTCGAGCTCGGCGTGTTCGAACTGCTCGCGGACGGGCCGGCCGACGCGGAGACACTGCGCGAAAAACTGGGCATCCAGCACCGGATGTACCGGGAGTACTTCGGTGCGCTCGTGGGGGTGGGACTGCTCGAATTCGACGGTGAGCGCTACCGGAACAGCGCCGACGCGGACGAGTTCCTGGTGCCGGACCGGGCCGCGTACCTCGGGGGAACCGCGCGGCAGCACGCGAAACTGCACTACCTCGCGTGGGGCAAGCTCACCGAGGCGTTGCGGGACGGCCACGCCAAGTCCGAGGTCCGGCCCGAGGGTGGGACGAAGGCGTTCACCGAGTACTACGAAGACCTCGACCGCGCGCGGCGGATGATGACCCATGTGGACGCCCACAACGGTTTCATGGCCGAGGAGCTGGCGAAGCACATCGACTGGCGCGACGTGAACACGTTCGTCGATGTCGGCGGTGCGCGGGGAAACCTCGCGGCCCGCATCGTGCTCGCGCACCCGCACCTGACGGCGGGGGTCGTCGACCTCCCCGCGCTCGAACCGCTCTTCGACGACCTCGTGCGCGATCTCGGCGTCGCGGACAAGGTGCGGTACCACGGCGGCGACTTCTTCGAGTCCGAGTGGCCGGTCGCCGACCTGGTCGTGATCGGGCACGTGCTGCCGGACTGGCCGGACCCGGAGCGCCGCAAGATCGTCGCCAGGTGCTTCGAAACGGTGCGGCCGGGTGGCACGCTGGTCGTCTACGACGCACTCGTCGACGACCAGCGCGACCCGGACACCCTGCTGCGGCGGATCAACAGCACCATGATCCGCGACGACCACCTGCCGTGGTCCGTTTCGGACTGTCAGGAACTGCTGGCGGAGTTCGGATTCACGGTCGAGCGGCTGTTCATCTCCGACACCATCGCGCACGACCACGTGATCGTCGCGACCAAGCCGGGATGAGCGCCGGCTACTTGGCCGCCGCCCGGTAGCGCCAGACGGCGAGCGGCGCCACCACGATGATGATTCCCACGGACCAGATCACGGCGGTGAGCACCGGGTTCTGCAACGGCAGCGAGACGACGGTCCCGTGCGAGCCGGGGTTGCCCCAGAGCAGGCGGCAGGAGTCGGTGACCGCGCTGATCGGGTTCCAGTCGGCGATGACCCGCAGCCAGCCGGGCATACCGTCGGTCGGCACGAACGTGTTGGCGATCATGGCGAGCGGGAACATCAGCGGCACCGCGTGGTCGGCGGCCTCCTCGGTCTTGAAGATCAGGCCGAGCAGGACGCCGACCCAGCCGACCGCGTACCGGAACAGGAACAGCACGCCGAAACCGGCGACGGTGAGCCACAGCCCGCGGTGCGGCTGCCAGCCGACGACGAGCGCGCACACCGCGACGCCGGTGAAGTTGATCAGCCCGGTGGCCAGCGACGAGACGGTGTGTCCGAACGGGACGGCCGAGCGCGCCATCGGCATCGACCGGAACCGGTCCATCACCCCGTCGGCGAGATCGCCCGCGACCGTGGTGATGGTGACCCCGATCCCCATCATGGCCTGCATGGCGAAGATCCCCGGCATCAGGTATTCGCGGTAGTCCCCGCCGCCGGGCACCATGATCGCGCTGCCGAGCACGTAGCCGAACAGCAGCACGATGATGGCGGGAAGGACGATTTCGCTGGCGAGCCCGCCGGGATCGCGGAAGAGGTGCTCGAGTTCGCGCCGCACCAGCACGAAACCGTCGGACGCCGCCCAGCGGATCCTGGCCAGCGGCGTCTTGGGCGGGGTGGGGACCCAGAGAGCGGCGGTCATGCCGTCACCTCCTGCCGGGTTTCGTCCGTCGAATGGCCGGTGAGTTCGAGGAACACGTCGTCGAGGGTGGGGCTGCGCAGCGTCATGTTGTCGATGTGCACGCCGACCGCGTCGAGTTCGCGGACGATGGCGGCGAGCGCGCCGGGCTCGCCGTCCACCGCGACGCTGGCCGTCCGCGTGCTGGGGTAGAGGATCGGCTCGCCGCCGGTGGCGCGGTGCAGTGCGGTGCGCGCTTCGGCCAGGTCGCCGGAGGTGGGCACCACGACGTCGATGTGCTCGGCGCCGACCTTGTTCTTGAGCTGCTCCGGTGTGCCGGTGGCGACCACC
Source organism: Amycolatopsis minnesotensis (assembly GCF_039529815.1). Classification (NCBI taxonomy): domain Bacteria; kingdom Bacillati; phylum Actinomycetota; class Actinomycetes; order Pseudonocardiales; family Pseudonocardiaceae; genus Amycolatopsis; species Amycolatopsis minnesotensis. The sequence goes on from NZ_BAAANN010000008.1 coordinate 9,362, forward strand.
CGGCCCGCGTCGATGACCGCGATGGAGTCGGCGAGGTGATCGGCCTCGTCGAGGTACTGGGTGGTGAGCACGACCGTGGTGCCGTTCTGGACGAGGTCGCGGACGGCGGCCCACACCTCGGCGCGCCCTCGCGGGTCGAGGCCCGTGGTGGGTTCGTCGAGGAACAGCACCGCGGGCGCGATCAGCAGGCTCGCGGCCAGGTCGAGCCGGCGCCGCATCCCGCCGGAGTACGTGGACACCACGCGGTTCGCGGCGTCGGTGAGGTGGAACCGGCCGAGCAGTTCGTCGGCCCGTTCCTTCGCGACGCGGCCGGGCAGGTGGTAGAGCTTCCCGAACATCCGCAGGTTCCCGCGCCCCGTGAGCTTCTCGTCGACGGCGGCGAACTGACCGGCGAGCCCGAGGCGGTACCGGGCGCGTTCGGAATCCCGCACCACGTCGATGCCGTCGACGAAGGCGCGGCCGCGGTCGGGTCTGAGCAACGTGGCGAGGATGCGCACGGCGGTGGTCTTGCCGGCACCGTTCGGCCCGAGTACGCCACAGATGGTTCCGGCGGGTACCTCCAGGTCGAGCCCGGTGAGCGCCTCAGTGGCGCCGAAGCGTTTGGCGACTCCGTCGACGAGCACCGCGAGGTCGTTTCCCATGTCGTGTACCTCGATACAGTGTATTGGTGGGCGATACGTCGTATCATTCTGCTGTACACCGTATCAGGTTGGTATGCTGCGGGACCAGAAGGAGGAGGTGAGGTCGTGGCCGAACGGTCCACACCGAGGTACATCTGGGCCGAGGCGCCGCTCGACCCCGCTCCTTCGCTGAGCCGGGACAAGATCGTCGAGGTCGCGATCACGATCGTCGACGCCGAAGGGCTCGACGCGTTGTCCATGCGCCGCCTCGGCACCGAGCTTTCGGTGCGGCCGATGTCGCTGTACCGGTACGTGCCGAGCAAGGACGACCTGCTGGAGCTGATCAACGACGCGGTGCTGGGGGAGCAGCGGCTCCCGGAAAAGCCCTCCGGGGACTGGCGCGCGGACCTGCGGCTCGCCGCCACCGAGCAGCGCGCGGTGGCGCTGCGGCACCCGTGGAGCGTGACCACGTCGATCGGCAGGCCCGCGATGGGGCCGAACGCGGTGCGGGTGACCGAGTTCGCGATGGCCGCGCTCGACGGGTTCGGCCTCGACATGGACACCATCAACGGTCTGGTCGGCATGCTGCGCGGGTACGTTTTCGGGAACGTGGCGGAGGACCTCGCGCAGGCCGAACTGACCCGGCGCACCGGCATCACCGACGAGCAGTGGGAAGAAATCTTCATTCCCTGGGTCGAGCGGCTGCTCGCCGACGGCAGGCACCCGATGATGGCCCGCTTCATCCGCGAAGCGGATCACTGGAACGACGACAGGGTGTTCGAGTTCGGCGTCGAGCGAATTCTCGACGGCATCGCCGCCGCACTCCCTTCCAGCGCCTGAGCGCCCGATTCGAAGCGCGCTCGAAAACGCGCCGAATCCCCCTGGTGAGACTGGGATCTCCGCGATCCGGCGGTTCCGGCCACGAAGGGATCCGACGTGCTCACCGGCACCCGTGTCATCGACCTCAGCCATGTCATCTCGAACGGCATGATCACGCACCCGTGGCTGCAGCGCCCGGTGGTGAACGAGTTCGTCACCCGCGACCAGTCGGCGGCGTTCTCCGCGGCCGGGGTGACCTTCCAGCTCGAAGTGATCAGCATGCCGGGCAGCACGGGCACCTACCTCGACGCGCCGTTCCAGTTCCATGTGGACGGTCCGGACGTGAGCGCGGTGCCGCTGGCGAGGCTGTTCGACATCCCGATCGTGGTGGTGCGCGTACCGGACGGCCGCGCGATCGGCGCCGGACCGATCCGCGCCGCGGGTGATCTCCGCGGGGCCGCGGTACTCGTGCACACCGGCCATTCCCGCTTCTGGGGCGAGGGCGCCTTCTTCCGCGATTCCCCTTATCTCACCGCGGATGCCGTTGCCGAACTGGTTTCCGCGGAGCCGCTGGTGGTCGGGATCGACTCGCAGAACATCGACGACGGGACGGACAAGGCGAAGCCGGCGCAGCACCGGCTGCTCGGCGCGGACATCGCGCTGCTGGAATGCCTGAACCGGCTGCACGAGGTGCCGGACCGCGGCGCGTGGCTGCGCGTGCTGCCGACGCCGGTGCGCGGGGCGGGCAGCTTCCCGGTCCGCCCGGTGGCGGTGATCCGGTGAACGGGAAGCGGATCGTCGACCTGAGCCACGAGGTCTACGAAGGCATGCTCACGCATCCGTGGATGCCGAAGCCGACCGTCACCGAGTACATCAGCCGCGAGCAGTCGGCCGGGTTCCTCACCGGCGGGGTGAGCTTCCACCAGGTGCAGGTGACCATGGCAGGCAGCACCGGAACCGTCCTGCAGGTGCCGTTCCAGTACTACGCCGAGGGCCCCGACCTCGCCGGGTTCCCGGTCGAGCACCTCGTCGACGTCCCGATCGTGGTGGTGCCCGCGGCGGGGCACCCCGAGATCCCGGTCGGGGTGTTCGCGGATCTCGGCGATCTCGAAGGCACCGCGGTGCTGCTCCACACCGGCCAGGACCGGTTGTGGGGCACCAGCGACTACTTCGAGGACACCTGCTTCCTCGCCCCCGAAACCGTGGACTACCTCACCGAAGCGCGGCCGAGGGTCGTGGGGGTCGATTCGAAGAACACCGACAGCGGAGCCGATCAGGGAAAGCCGGCGCAGCACCGGTTGCTCGGTGCCGGGATCGCGGTGCTGACCTCCCTGACCGGACTCGGCTCGCTGCCTCGCACGGGCGCCGCGCTCACCGTGCTCCCGGTGCCGGTCGCGGGGGCGGGCAGCTTCCCGGTGCGCCCGGTCGCCGTCATCGAAGAAGCCGACCGAAAGGACGCGTGACCGTGAAGACCTGCGAAGTGGTGCGGGAAACCGCCGTGGCCGCACCGGCCTCCGTCGTGTACGGCCTGGTGGCCGACGTCGACCGCTGGACCCATCTCTACCCGCCCGCCGCGCACGCGGAATACCTCGAACGCGGCCTCGACGAGGACCTCGTCGAGCAGTGGTCCGTTGTGGACGAGCACACCGTGCGGCACTGGGTGGTCCGCAGGGGGCTCGATCCCGTTCGCGAGCGCACGATCTCCTTCGAACACGATCCGGCGGGGCCGCTCGCGGTCCGCGGCGACTGGACGTTCGAACCGGGCATCGGGGACAGCACGGTGGTGCGGATGCGCCACGTGTTCGCGGACACCGGCAATCGCGACGAGATCGCGGCGCGGATGGCGGAATCCAGCGAGCGCTACCTCACCTGCCTGCGCGACTCCGCCGAACGGCGCGAAGAGCTGGAGCAGATCGTGATTTCGTTCGAGGATCCGCTTTTCGTCTCCGGTTCGGTCAAGGACGTCTACGAGTACTTGTACGAAGCGGACAAATGGCCGGACCGGATCCCGCACGTGACCCGGCTCGTGCTGGAGGAGAACACCCCCGGTGTCCAGTTCTTCGACATGGACACCGTGAGCGCCGACGGCTCACGGCACACCACGCGGTCGGTGCGGATCTGCCTGCCCGACGACAAGATCGTCTACAAGCAGATCCGGACCCCGAAGATGCTCGAGGCGCACACGGGGCACTGGCTGTTCACCGAGACCCCGGAAGGCGTCGTCGCCTCGGCGCGGCACACCGCGACCATCCGGCCCGCCATCGTGCCCGAGGTGCTCGGCGCCGGCGCCGGTGTGCCCGAGGCGCGCCGGTACCTGCGGCGCGTGCTGTGCGCGAACAGCGTCAGCAACCTGCGTCTCGCCAAGGAATTCGCCGAGCAGCGCGCCGGGGTCTGACCGTGCGCGAGTGGAAGGACAAGCCATGACAACCCCGTTGCTCGCCGAACCGTTCAACCCGGTCTTCCAGCTCGATCCCTACCCGTCGCTGGCGAAGCTGCGGCTGGCAGGCTCGCTGCACCGGGTCCCGCACCCGTTCCTCGGCGAGATCTGGCTGACCACGCACCACCGCCTGGTGCGCGAGGTGCACAGCGACCCGCGCTGGGTGAAGCCGATCGACGACGATGACGACGGCGTGGCGTCGTTCGACTCGCCGCCGCCCGAGCACACCCGGCTTCGCGGGCTGGTGCAGAAGGCGTTCACCGTGCGGCGCATCGAGCAACTGCGCGCGTGGGCGACGGAAATGACCGACGGCCTGCTCGACCGGCTCGCCGCGCGCGGCACGGTGGACCTGGTCACCGAGTACGCGGACGCCATGCCGATCGAGGTGATCCGCAAGATGGCCGGGCTGCCGCCGGAGTACGCGGCGGAACTGGTCGAGCTGATGCAGGGCTTCCTCGGCGAAGCGGACCTGGAGCGGCAGCGGCTGATCTTCGAGCGCGCCGAGCAGTACGTCGCGGGCGTCATCGAAAGCAAACGCGCCGCTCCTGGTGGCGACGACCTCGCGAGCGACCTGATCGCCGTCCGGGACGGTTCGGACCGCCTCACCGAGCCGGAACTGGTCAAGGTGCTGATGACTCTGCTGGTCAACGGCGCGGCCACGACCACCAACGTGATCGGCACCGGGGCGCTCGCGCTACTGGAGAACCCGGACCAGTACGCGCTGCTCGCCGCGCGCCCGGAGCTGACGTCCTCGGCGGTGGAGGAGATGCTCCGCTACGAGTGCCCGGTCGGCGGGATCGCCTGGGCGGCCGCCGCGGACCAGGAGTTCGAGGGCGTGCGGTTCGGCAAGGGCGAGATCCTCGGCACCTCCCTGCAGGCGGCCAATCGGGATCCCGCGGTGTTCCCCGACCCCGACCGCTTCGACATCACCCGCGCGCCGAACCCGCACCTGACCTTCTCGCACGGCATCCACCGCTGCCTCGGCGCCGAGCTCGCCAGGATGGAGCTGCAGGTCGCGATCGGCGCGCTGGTGCGGCGGTTCACCAGGATCGGGCTCGCGGGCCGGCCGCGGTGGCGGGGCGGGCCCGCGGTGCGCGGCCTGCTCGAACTGCCGGTGACACTGGCGTGAGCGATGGGCGGGCGGGCGCCGACGGCTACGGCGGCTGGGTGCTCACCTGGTACGACCTCTTCGTGCTCGGTGTGGTGTGCCCGGTGGTGTGGCGCTGTCCTCGCCGCGAGATGCTGGCGGCCTACGACCGCAACGTCGGCGCCCGCCACCTCGACCTCGGCCCCGGCACCGGGTACTTCCTGGCCCGGTGCCGGTACCCGGTCGACGTTCCCGAGCTGGCGCTGGTCGATCTCAACGACTCGGTGCTCACCCGGTCGGCGCGCCGCGTCACCCGGTATTCGCCCACCCGGTTCCGGCGGGACGTGTTCGAGCCGCTGGACCTCGGCGAACGGCGGTTCGACTCGGTGGGGATGAACTTCCTGCTGCACTGCCTTCCCGGCGGGATGGCCGCGAAGGGGCGGGTGTTCGACCACGTGCTGCCGTACCTGGAGCCGGGCGGCCGGATCTTCGGCAGCACCGTGCTCGCCGAAGGGGTCCGCCACGGCCCGCTGGCGGCACGCGCACTGGAGTCGCTGAACTCGGACGGCACGATGCACAACCAGGACGACTCGCTCGACCGCCTCGACAAGGTGCTGGCCGCCAGGTTCGGCGACTACCGGCTGCGCACGCGTGGTTCCGTCTGCTTCTTCGAGGTCACCGTGGCTTGACCTAGCACTGCCCCGGCACCGTGCCGCCGTTGTCGGGGCGGTGGTGGCCGTTTCCCTGCGGTCCGTCGGGATGGGTCGCCTTGTTGATCGCGTCGATCCGCGACACCGCACCGAGTTTGACGAAAACGTTGTGCAGGTGGCGTTTCACGGTACCTTCCGCGATGGACAGCCTGGCGGCGATCTGGTTGTTGCTCAGTCCCTGTGCGACCCGCTCGAGGATTTCCCGTTCCCTGGTGGACAACCGGTCGCCGCGGTCGAACCCGTTGAGCTGCGCGAGGCTCGTCTTCGAAATCGAAAGCACCACTCTGCCGGTCTGGTTGACCACGCTCCGGATCGCGGTCACCAGTTCGAGCAAGCTCACGTTCTTGGTCAGGTAACCGCTCGCGTCCATCGCCAGCGTCTCCCGCACGAGCGCGGGATCGTCGTCCGCGCTGAGCACGATCACCCGGGAAGCCGGGGAGGCCCCGGCCAGCCGGGTGAACTTGACGCTGACGTCTGCCGCGTTGTCAGCCTCCATCAGAATCACGTCCGGACGGCTTTCGGCGGCCATTTTCGTCGCTTCGACGTGATCGCCAGGATCACCGAGCACGACGAAATCCCGTTCCAATGTCAGCGTTGTCCGCAATGCCTCCCTGAACAGAGTCTGCCCGCCCGTCATGAGGATGGTGATTCGCTGCTCGCTGGACACTCCTCAATTCCCCCTGCCAACGTCAGTGCTAGCCCATTTGGGTCACCGCGTTGACCCGATCGGAAAGGAGACCCTGGCGGCAAGTATATACGGTGGGCATCCCGCAATACCGTGGTTCAAGCTTTTTCGTCCACTTCGCCGGGGTCCGGGACAGGTGGAAGAATTGCCGGACGGACCGCGGCCTGGTACCAGTTCACGAACAACCGCCGTGTTCGCCGGTGAGCACCGCGACCGGCTGGGCGTCCACGCTGTCCGTGGCGGCGCTGGCCAGTGCCTCCGCCTCCGGCATGCCCATGTAGTGGATGATCACTTCGTGGTTCGTGGAGTTCACCGCGTTCTCGGAGCCGGTCCGGTAGTAGAGGTTGAGCGTGGTCGGTGCCGGTGCGAGATCGGGTTGGCCGTCGGCGCGGAGTGCCTCGATGATCGTCGGCACGTCGAAGGCCAGCGGCACCTCCCGCACCACGTAGTAGGTCTCGCCCCGGAGTTCGACCACCGGTGGGGTGCTGGCCGGGTCGGGCAGGTAGATCGGGTGGGTCAGCAGGTCGTACCGGAAGATCTCGTCGAGCACCGCGAGCTTGTCCTCCGGCAGCCGCGGCCGGATCGCGAGGCGCCACCAGTCGCGCAGCAGGCGCCGGGACTCCTCGTCGGTGAAGAAGTGCCCGACGCCCGACCCGAGGTCGCCCGTGCCGCCGATCGCGCTCTCCAGTGCCCCGCGGAGCGGCGCCGCGGCGGGATCCGGCGAGGTCTCGATGAACTCGCCGATGCTCTGCAGCGCCTGCGACTGGCTGATGCCGCCGAGTTCGCGGAGCCCGATCCAGGTGAACCGCAGCACGCACATCTCGGCCATCACCCTCGCCCAGTACAGGAACCGCTGCATCTGCTGGTTCTGCGCGAAGGACACCGTGTTGTTGGCGAGCATGTACTCGAAGTCGTCGTGGTCACCGCGGACCGAAATGATGCCGTGCTCGGCCTTCTTCTCGGTGTAGTCGGTGTTCGGCAGCATCAGCATGGGGTAGCAGGCGATCCGGGACACCCGTCTGGTCAGCCGGTCGTAACCGTCCATGAAGGACTCGACCGTCTCACCCGGTGCTCCCCAGATCAGCTCCGCGTACAGGTCGAGACCTTCCTTTCCGAGCCACTCGGTGAGGTCCTCCCAGGCGTTCACCTTCATGTTCTTGCGGTTCATCAGGCTGAGCGTTTCGTCGTCGAGGGTCTGCAGCGCGAGCGTGAACGAGCTGCGCATACCGGCCAGCTTCATCTTCTTGACGATCTCGTAGAAGTTCTTGGACTTGTTCTTCGCCCACGACGTCTCGACCGCGCGGGGGAAGCCGTACTGCTCGCGCAGCTCGATCAGGTCGTCGATGAACGCGACGTCGCTGGGCAGCATGCCGAAGTTGGCGTCGCACAGCACGATGGTGTGCACGTGGAGCTTGGCGAACAGCTCCAGCTCTTCGCGCAGCCGCTCGCGCGAGAAGGTGCGGACCTTCTGCCCGATGGCGCCGCCCCAGTAGCAGAACGCGCACTTGTACGGGCAGCCGCGGTTCGTCTCCATGATCGCCACGTCGTACTTGAAGCGGCCCTCGTCATCGGTCATTTCGATGGCACCGGTCAGGAACGGGGACGGGATTTCGTCGAGGTCCTCGATCCGGTCGCGGTCGGGGTTCTTGACGAGCTTGCCGTCCTCGTCGGCGAAGGACAGGCCGGTGATGCCGCCGAGCGCGGTCGGGGCGGTGCCGTCGAGGTAGGCGCGCAGGATGTCGGCGAACACCACCTCGCCTTCCCCGTCGACCACCACGTCGACCTCGGGGAACATCCGGAACACGCGATCGCCCTGGTGTGCGACGTGGGTTCCGCCGAACACCACCCAGCCGTTCGGGTTGAGCTGTTTGAAGGTCTCCGCGAGCGACCCGAACGAGCGGTAGTTCCAGCCGAGTACCGAAAACGCCAGCACATCGGGAACACCGTCGCGGAAAAGCTCGCCCGCAATGGTCGACAGGGTTCGCCCGCCGCGGAAGTTCTTGATCCGGATATCCATTTCCCGGCTGATCCGGTCGTCCGCCATGGCCGTGGACTTGAGATACCCCATGGCCAGCGGCATTGATTCCAGCGGGCTGTCCCACACGCTCTGCTGAACCAGGTAGACAGAAAGTTTTTCCCGTGCCATTCGATGCTCCTTGATCGCCGGGGCCGCGGAATGCGGTCCCCTGTCGCGTGCGTAGCTGATCGGCGCGGGACAGCCTAAAATTGTGTTCTCGAGATGAGCTCAAGCAGGATTCGCGGGTCAGCAGTGGCACGAGCCGCCGCAGCAGCCGCCGGGGGACAGCCGGGAAACGGCCGCTTCGATCCGCTCGTCGGTCGCGGTGAATGCCGCCCTGACGTGCCATTCCCCGCTTTCGCCGTAGAACTCTCCCGGTGAGACCAGTATCCCCCGCTCGGCGAGCTCCCGGACGGTGTCCCAGCACGACTCGTCACGGGTCACCCACAGGAACAGGGCCGCGTCCGCGGGTTCCACGCGGAAACCGGCCGCGGTGAACGCTTCCCGCAGCAGCGCCCGGCGGCGCAGGTACCGCTGACGTTGCTCGTCGACGTGCGCGTCGTCGCCGAGCGCGGCCGTCATCGCGGCGCACACGGGACCCGGCATCGCCATTCCCGCGTGCTTGCGGACGGTGCGCAGCGTGGCCACGACCGAGGGGTCCCCGGTGACGAACCCGGCGCGGTAGCCGGCGAGGTTCGAGCGCTTCGACAGCGAATGGACCGCCAGCAGCCCGGTGTGGTCGCCGCCGCACACGTCGGGACGCAGGATCGACACGGGCTCGGCGTCCCAGCAGTGCTCGATGTAGCACTCGTCGTTCACGAGCAGCACGCCATGCGCCCTCGCCCAGTCGACGGTTTTGCGCAGGTCCTCGGCCGAGGCGGCCCTGCCCTCCGGGTTCGACGGCCAGTTGAGCCAGGCGATTCGCGGCGAATGCCCGTGCAGGTCCTCGGGTGTGGCGACCGGTAGCGGTGTCGCACCGGCGAGTCGCGCGCCGACGCCGTAGGTCGACAGCGCGAGTGCGGGAAAGGCGACCGAATCCCCGGCGCCGGCGCCGAGCAGGGTCGGCAGCCAGGCGATCAGCTCCTTGGTGCCGAGCACGGGGAGCACCGCCTCCGCGTCCGCGGTCAAGCCGAGGCGCCGGGTCAGCCAGCCCGCCGCGGCCTCGCGCAGTGCGGGCGTTCCTTCGACCGGTGGATGTCCGGGGGAGTTCGATGCTTCGGCGAGCGCGTGCCGGACCACGTCGGGGGTCGGGTCGACCGGGGTGCCGAGCGCGAGGTTGACGATCCCGCCAGCGTGCTCTTCCGCCCGCTGCCAGTATGGTGCGAACACCGTCCACGGGAAGGCGGGCAGTTCACTGATCACGTCTGGCTCCCTTCGACCGGCCACCGGTGCTCGGTGACGATAGGCAGGAGCTTTCGAGTCGGATTCGAGTCCGTATGGTAAATAGCAGGTAATGAGCCATCGATGCGTTGGTAATGGCACCAGGTTACGGTGTATCCAAAGTGATACACTGTATCGAGAGTATTGCGCTTGATGTGCCCTTCGATGGACTTTTCTTGAAGCTCCCCATGCATCTTACTAGAGTCACTGGGGTTCGGCTTCATGGCTCGAAAATTCGACGTGGCCCGACGAAATGGGGGAAAGACAAGATGCGCTACAAGGTGCTCGGACAACTAGAGGTGATCGACGGTAGCATTACGCGCACGCCGAGTGCGGCCAAGGTCCGGCAGACGCTCGCTCTGCTTTTGCTGCGGGCGAATCAGGTGGTCCCGCTGGATTCACTGCTGTACGAGCTGTGGGACGACAATCCGCCGAGATCCGGTGTGACCACCGCGCAGACCTACATATACCAGATCCGAAAGATGCTTGCCGAGGAATACGGGGACGAAAGCGCGAAGCAGTTGTTGAAAACGGTGCCCGCGGGTTATCTGCTGCGCGCCGAGCCCGAGCAGCTCGATGTGTGGCGGTTCGACGGGCTCGTCGAAAGCGCGCGGGAGTGCCGGGATTCGGGGGAGGTGCACTCCGCCGCCGAGCGGCTGCGCGACGCGTTGGCGCTGTGGGCGGGATCCGCGCTGTCCAACGTCACCTGCGGCAGGCTGCTGCAGGGCTATTCCGCCTACCTCGAGGACAAGCGCATCTCGGCGCTGGAGCTGCGGATCAAGGCGGACATGATGCTCGGCATGCACCACGAGCTGATCGCCGAGCTGAGATCGCTGGTGGTGGAGCACCCGTTCAACGAATGGTTCCACGCGCAGCTGATCCTGGCGCTGAACCGGTCGGGACGGCGCAACGAGGCGCTGCGCGCCTACCGCGACATCAGGACCCTGCTGAACGACGAACTCGGCCTCGACCCGTTCGTCGACCTGCAGCGGGTGCACCAGGGCATCCTCGAAGCGGACGTACCCGACCTGGTCGGCTGATCGGGGAGGCGCGCCGGCGTGGTTCCCCTGCGCACCCGGCAGGTGCGGCCGAGGGCCGGCTGTGGGAACCCTCCGGCGTGCCGAGCCACCTGGTTTCCTGACGTGGTAACGGGCCTGCTGTGCGGCCGATCGGTAACTGCGTGGCGTGTGGTCGCGGGCGTCGGGATACTACCTCGGTGACTTCCGTTGCACTGCCTCAACTGCTTCGACCTCGAGCACTGGTACCGGGGGATCTCGTCGTCATCGCGTCGCTGTCGGGGCCGCTCGACGTCAGGTACGTGCCAGGGCTTGAGCGGGCGGTGGCGGTGCTCGAGCGGATGGGATTCCGCGTGCGTCTCGCACCGCTGCTCGAAGCGGGGCGGCACCATTGGTGGAGCGCGGCTCGGCCGGTGGAGATCGCCGAGGAGTTCAACGCTCTTCTGCGTGATCCCGAGGTGCGCGCGATCATCGCGCACGACGGCGGCCACACGGTGGTCGGGTACCTCGACCTGATCGACGTCGAGGCGATCACCGCGGACCCCAAGCCGATCCTCGGCTACAGCGACATCTCGCTGCTGCATCTGGTGCTCTATGCGCGCACGGGTCTGGCCGGGTTCCACGCCGACTTGGCCACGCCCGGTCTCGGCGATGCCTGGCAGGCCGCGCCCGCGGCGCGCCGAGCGGAGCTCGAGAAGCTCTACTCGACGCTGCTCACCGGCACGGAACCGATCGGCGCGCTGCCTGCCAGCCCGTCGTGGGAGTGCTGGCGTCCTGGTCGTGCCGAAGGCCGCCTGATCGGCGGGGTGCTCAATCGCGTCATGCGAGTGCAGGCGACGCGGTACGCGCTGCCGCTCGAATGGTTCGACGGCGCGGTGCTGTTCTGGGAGGAGATGGGTGGCCAGGCACCGTGGGTGTGGAGCGATCTGCAGGTACTGCGGCAGTGCGGCATTCTCGATCGGATCTCCGGCATGGTCGTGGGAGTTCCGCGCGAAATCGGCGGACTCGACTCGTCCCCGACCCTGCCCGAGATAGTCCTCGACGTCCTCGGCGACCGGGACATCCCGGTACTGGGCAACGTCGAGTTCGGACATGCCGGCCCGAATCTGCCGATGCCGGTAGGCATCCGCGTCGCAGTCGATGCGGAGCAGCGGAGTTTGTCGCTGCTCGAATCGGCGGTACGCCCGCCCATGGTGACCTGACCGGACTGGCCCGCGGGTAGCTCTCGATGTCGCAGTGGTGCGAACCTGCACCGAAAATCCGTTGCGGTGAATTCGCGCGCGGGCTGCCGCGTGCGGCTGTCGCACGGTTCTAGCGTGGGCGCATGACTGAGGAATCCACGGCGAGACGCCGTGAACTTGGCCGGGAGCTTCGGACGCTGCGGGAGAGCCGGGACATGTCGGGGCACGACGTGGCCCGGCAGACCGGCTTTTCCGCAGGGAACATCTCGCGGTGGGAGAACGGCCGCCGGGAGATCGGCATCGTCGACGCCGCGACCTATCTGGCTACCTGCGGCGTGGACCTTGCCGAGCGCAACCGGTTGCTGGACCTGACCGAGCCGCCGTCCGAGCTGTACTGGGTGCGCCCCTACTTCCACAAGCTGGCGGACGCGTTGAAATCGGTGATCATCCAGGAGAGCATCGCCAACAGTCTCGTGGGCTATCAGCCCCTTCTCATTCCCGGGCTGTTGCAAACCGAGGACTACGCGCGTGCGCTCTGGGATGGCTTGCTGCACCCAAAGGAACTCGAAGTCCTGGTTACCGCGCGGATGGATCGTCAGAAGGCGCTTGACCGGCGAGATCCACTATGCGGGACCTTCTTCGTGCACGAGCGCGCGGTGCGATCCGTGGTGGGTGGTCCTGAGGTCATGCACGAGCAGATACTTCATCTGCTGTTGGCCAGCGCGGTGCCGACCTGTGTCCTCCGGGTGGTTCCGGAGGCGTCCGATGCTTGCAGCTCGCTCTGCGCACCGTTCAACATCCTGGGGTTCGCCGAGCACTCGGCGATCGTGAATACCGAGGTCTACGGCGCCACGATCTTCCTGGATGACCGGCTCTGTGTGGATGCCTACTACGCCCTTGTTGCGCGGCTGGAACACAATGCCCTGAATGAGGGACAATCGCGGGACCTGCTGTCTCGCCTGGCAGGGGAGCGCGATCGCATGGAGGAGTAGCGGCATGACCTGGGTGAAGAGCAGCTACAGCGGCACAAGTCCCGAAAGTGAATGTGTCGAGGTGGCGCTCGGTACCCAGGTCACCGCAGTCCGGGATTCGAAGGCGCCGAGCGCCGGGAACCTGCTGGTTCCCGGCGAAAGCTGGCATGCGTTCCTGGCTCAGTGGAAGGTGGAGCAGTGATTGCGCCGGCGGCTCAGCGAACGCGCTGAACCCGCGGCCGGAAGCGGACAATCGGGAGCCCTCCCCAGCCGCGCTGGTTACCGTGGCGCCGAGCGCGATCGAGGGAGTGGGCATGCGGGCGTTTCCGGCTTGGCGAACGGCGGCGGCGGTCGGTGTCGCGGCTCTGTGGTGCGTCGCGGGCTGCACCGGGGAAGCGCCGCCGCCACCGGCGGCTTCGACGCCGCCGACCACGACGACCACGACGAAACCGGTGCTGACCCTGGCGCAGTACCAGGCGCTGCTGACCGGTACCGAGCAGGCGGTCCGCCAGCGGCTCGACCGGGTGGTGTCCGCGAAGAACCTGGCCGAGGTCGATGCGGCGCGACTGGAGCTGGCGGCCGTGCTGGAGGCCAAGGACGCCGAGCTGCGGAAGGTCGAGCCGCCTGAGGCCGCGTCCGGGCTGGCGTACGAACTCCGGCTTGGCGAGGCGTCCAACCTGCGCGAGTACGACAAGCCGGCCGACGTCGGCAAACCCAACGAGTGCGGTGTCCCGCCCGTATCCGAGGCGCAGCTCGTCAAGGCGAAGAAGCAGATCTACTGGCGGATGCGCGGCAGCGGTTACGAAGAGACCATCGCCAAGTTCGCCAAGGCCGGTCTGAAGTACGGGGAACAGCTACTGCCGCCGGAACCGGCGGACGTGCCGGCCGCGGCGGAACGGCGCGCCCGCAACGGCGAGATCGTCCAGCGCGGCGGCCCGAAGGGGCGTGGCCGCCTGCAGATCACCAACGGTGCCGAGTCGGACGCCGTGATCGCCGCGGCGAACGGGGACCCGAAGAACCCGCAGGCGTCGATCTACGTTCGCGCGGGCTCCAGCGCGACCTTGACCGGGCTGTCCGGGAACTACTCGGTGTACTTCAAGACCGGCACCGACTGGGACGGGGGCCGCAGGGGTTTCACCAGCGCCTGCAAGTTCGAGAGCTTCCTCGAGATCTTCACCGCGGACTCGAACTGGCGGATCGACCTGAGGAAGAGCGAGAACGGCAACGCGCTGACCAACGAGGTCCCCGCGTTCTGACCGAGCGCGGTGCTCAGTCCTGCTGTTCGGCGTAGACCACGAGGGTCTGCTCGGGATGTTCGGCAACGTGGAACGCGGTGTGCGTCATCGTCACGATGCCATGGCGCGGGTGGCGCAGGCGTTTGGTGCCCGTCCGGCTGACCTGGATGTCGTAGCGGGGCCACCATTCGCGCACTTCCGGGCTCGCCGCGTGCAGTTCCTCGATCAGCCTCGCGAACCGGGGATGGGCGGGATGGCGGCCGGCGGCGCCGCGCAGCCGCGCGAGGAGCACCTGCGCTTCGCGCTCCCAGTCCACGAGTACCTGCCGCGCCGCGGGACTGGTGAACATCCAGCGGGCGAGGTTGGGCCGGTCGGTGTTCAGGTCCGCGAACAGTTCGGTGGCGGCCGGGTTGACGCTGAGCAGGTCGTAGCTCACGCCCGTGAGGTAGGCGGGGTTGGGCCGCACCAGCATCGGGATCGCGGCGACGGCGGGGTCGACCGCTTCCGGCTCGTCGGGTTCGGGCGCGGCGGGGGCACCTGCCAGGTGGAACAGGTGATCGCGTTCGTGCCCGGTGAGCCGCAGTGCCGTCGCGAGCGCGGTGAGGACCTGCTCGGACGGCCGGATGTCCCTGCCCTGTTCGAGGTAGGTGTACCAGGTGGCGCTGATGCCCGCGAGGAACGCGAGTTCTTCGCGCCGCAGTCCCGGGGTGCGGCGCCGCCCGGTAGCCGGGACGCCCGCTTCCGACGGCGTGATCCGCTCTCGACGGCTGCGGAGGAAGGCGCCCAGTTCACGACGTCGCGCGGCAAGGTCCGATATGGACACTGGCACCTCCAGTTCCAGAATGAGCACATTCTGGATACCAGGCTAACGGGGTCGCAGACTGGCTTCATGCGTGCCTGGACTTTGGATTCCGTTGGTGGACGAGTGCGATCGATGGAGGTGGCGGAGCCTTCGCCACGAGGCGGTGGTGCGGTGATCGACGTACTGGCGGCCTACGTACCGGCCTACACGGACGCGGTCGCGCGGGGTGAGCGGGGCCCGGTGCCTACGCCGCTCGTGCTGGGGCCGGGCTGTGTCGGCAGGGTCGTGTCCGTCGCCGACGACGTGTTCAACGTCGAGCCCGGTGATGTCGTGCTGGACCTCGCGTTGCTGAACTCCGGTGCGGAGACGGATCCGGCGGAGATCCTCATCGGCTGGACCGGGGTCGGCGGAAGAGGAGCAACGACCGGGGAAACCGCTGCGATGCGGAAGATCTGGCGCGACGGCACCTTCGCGGAACGAGCACTCTGTCCTAAAGAGACACTCATGAAGCTTCCCGGCGCGGAGAGTTACCCTCGTCCGGAACGGCTGGCGTTCCTGGGATGGCTCGCCGTCGCGGGTGAGGGGATGAAGGCGACCGGTCTCCAGCCGGGCGGGACCGCCGCGATCATCGGCGCCACCGGACAGCTCGGCTCGGCCGCCACGCTGATCGCGCTCGCGAGCGGTGCCGGGCGGGTGGTCGCGGCCGGCCGCGATGCCGAGGTGCTGAAACGCCTGGGGGAGTGGGATTCCCGGGTTATTCCCGTCGCGATGACCGGGAGCAGGTCCGGCGACGCGGCCGCGATCGCGGAAGCGGCGGCCGGTGGCGTTGACGTCGTGCTCGACGCACTCGGCGCGGTGCCCGACGCGGCACCGACCATGGCCGGGTACGACAGCCTGCGTTCCGGCGGCACGATGGTGCTCATCGGGGGAGTGCGGCAGGATCTCGCGGTGCCGTACGGGGACCTCATGCGGCGGCGCCGCACCCTTCGCGGGTCGTGGATGTCCAGCCCGGCCACGGCGCTCGCGATGTGGCGCATGGTCCAGAGCGGGGTGATCGACCTCGCCGTGATCGACGTGCACACGGTCGGCCTCGACGACCCGGACGGCGCGCTCGAACTCGCCGCGGCGATGAACGGGCCCGCCTTCGTCGCGCTAGTGCCTTGACGCCGTATAACGACCTATACGCCTCGGCTTCAACGCGTGACAGCTCAGTGCAGGACGGTGAGCAGGCCTTCAACACCGCGGTGGAACGCGGCGCCGACGCTGTCGACCCCGTCGAGGTGGGCGCCGGACATGGCGCCGTCGCGCATCATGACGAAGTGCCGCGCGGCGTGCTCCGGTTTGCCGCGCCGCGGTGAGTTTCCGAAGACCTGCGCGAACAGGTCGGTGAGCGTGGTCACGTACCAGGCTCGGTGTTCGAGGACCACCTGGCGCACCGGGTCGGTGGGGTCGGGGTACTCGGCGGCGGCCTTGAGGAAAGCGCATCCGCGGAATTCCGGCCTGGCCAGGTCGTCGGCGACCGCGGCCCCGATCGTCCGCAGTGCGTCGGCCGACGACGGCGCGGTCTCGATGGCCGCTTGCACGCCGTCGCGGGTGTGGACGTCGACACCGCGCAAGTAGGCGAGTACGAGGTCCTCCTTCGAGGGGAAGTGCCGGTAGAACGTCGCTCGCGTGGCCGGGGCCTCGGCGAGGATCCGCTCGACGCCGACCGCCCGGATCCCCTCGCGGTAGAACAGCTGGCTGGCCGTGGACAGCAGTCGATCCCTGGCCTCGGATCGCCCGTGCCCAGCCGGGTTGCCGTTCGGGCGGTCTGGCGCGGAGCGGGTCGGGGTTCCCATGGGCCA
This sequence comes from Amycolatopsis minnesotensis, assembly GCF_039529815.1. Lineage (NCBI taxonomy): Bacteria > Bacillati > Actinomycetota > Actinomycetes > Pseudonocardiales > Pseudonocardiaceae > Amycolatopsis > Amycolatopsis minnesotensis. Next base: position 26,166 of record NZ_BAAANN010000008.1, read on the forward strand.
ACCGTAGCAGAAAGAACGATCGGTCTTGCAGTCGCGCGTTTGGTGTGCCAAGCTCGGCACCGCCGCAAGAGAGAACGGTCTTTCTGCTTGGCGGATGCACTGGCCTACTTCGCAAAGGAACTGTCATGACCACGACTGCTACCCCCGTTGCCGTCCCCATCGCGTCGGCGCTTCGCCGGCTCTACTTCGCTCGTTTCGGGTTCGCCCTCCTCTGGGCCGCCGCGCTCTTCCCGACCGCGTCGAGCATCGGACCGGTGAGCGCGACCCTGCTCGTGCTCTACCCCTTGTTCGACGTGGGCGCCGCCATCGTCGACGCCCGATCCTCCCGGGGAGGCCGGTCCGCCTCGGGCCTCTATGTCACCGTGGCGATCAGTGCGCTCGCCGCGGTCGGACTGGTTTTCGCGGTCGCCTCCGGCATTCCGGCGGTCCTGCGGGTATGGGGGAGCTGGGCCGTCGTAGCGGGCCTCGTCCAGCTCGTCGTCGCGCTGCGGCGACGCGAGCTCGGCGGCCAGTGGGCGATGATCGCCAGCGGCGCCATCTCCACGCTCGCCGGAATCTCGTTCTTCCTGCAGGCCGCCGCCCCGCACGCTTCGCTGACCAACCTGGCCGGCTACGCCCTGCTCGGCGGTGTCTTCTTCCTCGTCTCCGCGCTGCGCCTCGGCCGGATTGCCTGTGAGAGCAATTGACGACAGGCGATAGTTGTCAGGCTGCGGGGCGGTCCTGCCATCATCGACCAGCTTCCGCAGGCAGCCGTCCTCGTCGTCGTACTGTGTATAACGTCCTATACAGTATGGCTTTGTCAATTCGTTTCGTTCCCCGTTCTACGACGCCCGGAAAGAACGGCATCGACGGCGTAGGGGCGGCCGTTCGGTCGAACAGTTGCCTTCGATCAAGGTCTTCCGGAACGGCGGCTCGGCGTCCACGGCCAACCTCGGACCTCTCGTACTCGGTGCTGATCGAGCATCGCGCCGGCACTGTCCTGAGCCAAGCCAGCGCCAACTACCGGCCGGGTGCGTTGCGGGACAGACGGGCCGACGTCGTCTGCCTCGGTGTCGGGGCGCTGGGGACGCCGTCCGCGGAGTTCGCCGAGTCCTATTGGGACGAGTGGACGTGGTCGTTCCGGTCGCCGGGGAGGTCGCCGATCCGTTCGCGGGTTTGACTTGACCTTCGAGCCTGGTGAAGCCCCAGCCTTTCCGGTATGGCAGAAGATCCCACGATGACCGCGATCACCGACGCGGTGACCCTCGGCCGGACCGGCGACCGCGACGCGGCCCGTGCAACCCTCATCGCGCTGTGGCCCGCCGTGCACCGCGGCGGCGACCCATTGCACCGGTGCGTGCTCGCGCACCACCTCGCCGACCTCTGCGACGACCCCGCGGAGGCATTGGGCTGGAACATTCGCGCGCTCGATGCGACGGACCTGCTCGACGACGAACGCACCGAGCGGGCGCACCCGGGACTACGGGTGCGCGGGTTCTATTCGTCGGTGCACCTCAACCTCGCGGAGGACTACCGGCGGCTCGGCTCCTTCGACCTGGCGAAGCGGCACCTGGGCCGCGCGTCGGAGTTCCTCGACGCGGTGCCGGACGACGAGTACGGAACCGTTGTCCGGCAAGGGATCGCCGGAGTGACCGAGGCGGTGGACGCCCGGTCGGCGGCGGCACGGGAGATGCCCGAACAGTAGTGGTGGCGGGGGAGTCACCCGCGTTCCAAAGTGGACAAGGTGACTCCCGGCGCTGTTTTCGCAGTTCGGCGAGCGATTCGCGCGGCGCGGGTGGGAATGACCGCGATCCACGGGGACCAGCCCACTCAGACCTCCAGCAGCTCGGCGTCGCCGTAGGTCAGGACCCTGGTGCCGGACTCCTCGACGACGAACGTCTGGCTCAGCCCGACGCACTGCGCGCCGAAGGACCGGAACGAAGCGGGCACGTGGAAGGTCATCCCGGCCCGGAGCGGCTCCGGGTTGTCGGCGGTGATGCAGAACGGCCCGCTGTCCATCCAATGTGGAGGGTGTGCGAGCCCGACCGGGTAGCCGAACATGTGGTGGAACACCTCGTCTTCGGCGAGGGTGCCCAGCGCCAGGAGGCCCGCGTTCGCGACGTCGGCGCACGGTACCCCGGCCTTCGCGTTCTCCAGTACGGCGGCCAGTGCCGTTTTCGCGCGGTCGGCCAGGCGGCAGGTCACCTCGGACGGGCTTCCGCCGACGAGGGTGCGCATGACGGGGGTGTGGTACCGGTGGCAGGTGCCCGCGAACTCCACGAAGGTCGGGCCCGCGCCGATCGGATCCCCTTTGAACGTCGAGTGCGGGATTCCGCTGCGGGGCGCGGTGACGACCAGTGGGCCCCACGCCGACACGGAGTTGGCTTCGCGGTGCAGCGCTTCGGCGATGGCCGCCGCGACGGTGGCATCCGTGGCGCCGGAGAGCGCCGCGGCCTCGGCCGCCGCGTCGACGCCCAGCTTCGTCACGCGTGCCGCTTCGTCCATGTACCGCAGTTCGGCGGGGGAGAGGACCAGCTTCAGGTTCTCCACCAGGTACTGACCGTCCACAAGCGACAGGCCGCGCTCGCGGAAGAGGTCGATCAGGCCGGGCGGTGTGGAGGTGTTGCCGAACTCGATGGCGAGCCGTGCGCCGCGCGGCAGGGTGCGGACCACGTGCCCGGTGATCAGTTCGGCGCCGCTTCGGGTGTTCGCGTAGCTGGTGAACAGGATGTTCGCCGCGGACGAACTGGCGAGCGCGCGGCCGACCTCGAGGTCCATCACGTACAGGTACGTGCTGTCGTGGGTCACGAGGAGCGGCTGCGGTGCGGTTTCCTGGGTGTGGTAGCCGGACAGGTACTCGATGCTGGACGGGCGGAACACGATGAGCGCGTCGGCGTTCAGCTCGGTGAGCCGGTCGCGCACGCGCCGCATGCGCCGGCCGTACTCCTCGGCGGGGAAGGGCGCGGGCTCCGCTGCTTCGACGGTCTTGACGACGTCGTCGGTGAGCCACCGGGGGGATGGCCCGTCCCCGAGTGCGGCGAGGTTGCGTCCGAGCGCCATGCGGCCCCTTCCCAGTTCTGTCACCGTTTCCCGCGCTCAAAAGACCACGTCGGCGCACCTCAGGTCAACCGTTGTATTGTCGACAATCGACTGTTAGCATCCGCCGAATGAACGCTGGCGAGCGGGCGAACTTCCTCGTCGAGAAGCACAGCATCGACTTCATCCCCCACGAACTGCGGCACGGCAAGCCATCCGACCTGATGTTCGTGTGGTTCGGCGCGAACATGGAGCTGCCGGTGGTGGCCGCGGGCGCGGCGACGGTGGCGAGCGGGATGAGCCTCCAGTGGGCCATCGTCGCGATCATCGCCGGGGTGGTCGTCGGCACGCTGTTCATGGCGAGCCATTCCGCGCAGGGGCCGCATTTGGGGCTACCGCAGATGATCCAGAGCCGCGCGCAGTTCGGCTACTACGGCGCGGCGTTCCCGCTGGTGTTCGTGGTGGTGATGTACCTGGGGTTCTACGCGGCGGGCGCGGTGCTCGGCGCGGAGGCGATCACGGCGCTGTTCGGAATCCCGTTGTCGGCGAGCATCGTGATCCTGTCGGTGCTGAGCACGATCGTCGCCGTGTTCGGCTACAACGTGATCCACAAGTTCGAGAAGTACCTGACCTTCCTGGTGGCCGCGGTCTTCGCGGTGCTCACCGCGATGCTGGTGTTCGCCCCGCCCGCGACGGCGGCGCCGGGTGCCGACCGCGGGTTCCTGCTCGGCCCGTTCCTGCTCGCGGTGTCCGTCTCGGCCACCTCACAGCTCGGGTTCGCGCCCTACGTCGCGGACTATTCGCGGTACCTGCCGGAAAAGACGTCCATCGCGAGCGTGTTCTGGTACACCTACGCCGGGGTCGGGATCAGCGGCGTGTGGTTGATGATCTTCGGTGCGACGCTGGAGAAACGCCTGCCGGGTGGCCCGATCGCGGATATCGGCGCGGTGGCGGACGGGGTGGGCGGCTGGTTCACCAAGCTCACCTTCGTCGCGCTCGTACTGGGCGTGCTGAGCATCAACGCGCTGAACATCTACGGCGGCTACATGTCGTTGCTGTCGTTCGCGAGCACCTTCTACCGGCGGTTCCGGATGGGGCTGCTGCTGCGGATCTGCTTCATCGTCCCGGTCGCCGCGCTCGCCACCTGGATGTCGTTCCTGTCGAAGGACCACCTGCTCTCGTCGTTCGAGACCTTCCTGACGCTGGTGCTCGTGCTGATGATCCCGTGGACGTCGATCAACCTCGTCGACTACTACGCCGTGCGGCACGGCAAGTACGAGGTCGAAGAGATGTTCAAGCCACGCGGTCGGTACGGCAGGGTGAGCGTGCCGGGCATGGCCGCCTACGCCGTCGGGTTCGCGGTGCAGATCCCGTTCATGAGCAACGCGGTGTACGAGGGCCCGATCGCCCGCGCGCTGCACCACGGCGACCTGTCGTGGATCGTCGGCGCGATCGTGGGCGGGGTGGTCTACCTGGCGGCGATGCGGATGCAGGCGGCGCGCCGCGCCAGGACGCGGGAGCTGGTGGGCGACCGTGCCTGACGTGCTCGTGATCGGTGGCGGTGTCATCGGGCTGACCACCGCGGTGAAACTGCGCGAATCCGGGCTGGCGGCGGACATCTGGACCGCCGAGCGCGCGGACCGCACGACCTCGGCCGTGGCCGGTGCGACCTGGTACCCGTACCGCGCGTCGCCGGTCGAGCGGGTGCTGGACTGGACTCGGCGCAGCAGGGCCTACTTCGACGCGATGGCGGCGGATCCGCGGACCGGGGTCACGATCCGCGAGTCGCTGCAGTTCTGGCGCGAGCCCTTGACGGAGCTGCCGTGGTGGGCGGGCGCGGTGCCCGATGTTCGGCTCTGCACCGGAAGCGAACTGCCGCCGGGCTTCGCGGGCGGATACCGGTTCACCCAGCCCGTGGTGACCATGCCGGTCTACCTGCGTTACCTGACCGAACGGTTCGAGCGGGCTGGCGGGTCGATCACCACGAAGGCCATCGCGTCGTTTTCCGAACCGGCCGCCGTGGCACCGGCCGTGGTCAACTGCACGGGCCTTGCTTCGCGGACGCTCGCGGACGACCCCGAGGTCGTTCCCGTTCGCGGGCAATGGGTCCGGGTGGCGAACCCGGGGGTGGAGCGGGTGATCGCCGACTTCGGCCATCCCGAGGGGGAGGCCTACCTGATCCCGCACCGGGACAGCTGCATCCTCGGCGGTACGGGCGAGGAAGGGGAGTGGGACACCACCCCGGACCCGGAGACGGCGGCGAAACTGGTGGCGCGCTGCGCCGAACTCGATCCCCGGGTCGCGCGGGCGACGGTGCTGGAGCACCGCGCCGGGCTGCGGCCGGTGCGGAGCGCGGGCGTCCGGCTCACCGCGGAGTCCACTGTGGAGGGTGGGCTGCTTGTGCACGACTACGGGCACGGCGGTGCCGGTGTCACTTTGTCGTGGGGGTGCGCCGAGGAGGTGGAGTCGATCCTGCGGGCGCGCATTTCGAGGTAGCGGTTTTCCGGGATGCTGGTAGTGCGCGCCGCGGCCGTTTCGTAGGCTTCGCGCGCCGCGTCGAGAGCGCCGTCCAATTCGAGCAGATGCGCCCTCGCGGCGGTGATGCGGTAGCCGGTGCCCTGCTCGTCCTCGTCCAGTTCGGACAGGAGGGCGAGGCCGGCGCGCGGGCCGGTGGCCATCGCGACCGCGATCGCGTGGTTGAGCGAGACCACGGGACCCGGCTCGATCCGCTGGAGCAACTCGTAGAGCGCCACGATCTGGGCCCAGTCGGTGTCCTCGGCGCGGGTGGCCTCGTCGTGCACCGCCGCGATCGCCGCCTGCAACTGGTAGGGCCCCACCACGGCGGTCGACAGCGCGTGCGTGATCAACGCGATCCCGTCCCGGATGGATTCCTGCTTCCACTGCCGCCGGTCCTGGTCGGCCAACGGGACGAGCATCCCGTCGGCGCCGGTGCGTGCCGGGTGCCGCGCGTCCACCAGCAGCACCAGGGCGAGCAGCCCGGTGACCTCCCCGTCCTCGGGCAGCAGCCGGTGCAGCTCGGTGGTCAGCCGGATCGCCTCGGTGGCGAGATCGCGGCGTTGCAGCTCCGCACCGTGCGAGGCCGTGTAGCCCTCGTTGAAGATGAGGTACAGCACGCGCAGCACGGCGTCCAGCCGAGTGTCCCATTCGGACGGTGCTGGCAGTCCGAACGGGACGGCGGTGCTTTCGATGCGCTGCTTGGCCCTGCTGATGCGCCGCGTCATGGTGGCCTCTGGCACCATGAAGGCTCGCGCGATCTCGGCGGTGCTCAGGCCCCCGATCGCCCGCAGCGTCAGTGCGACCTGCGATGCGGGCGACAGCGCGGGGTGGCAGCAGAGGAACAACAGCTTGAGCGTGTCGTCCCCCTGCGCGCCCCCGGTGTCCGGTTCGGACTGGACGTGTTCGTCGGCGGGGGTGAGGGTCGCCAGCGTGGTCTCGTACTTGCGGCGGGTGGACTCCCGTCGCCAGTGGTCCATCAGCCGCCGGGACGCGACCGTGACGAGCCAGCCGCGCGGGTTCGACGGCACGCCCTCGGACGGCCACTGCACCGACGCGGCGAGCAGCGCTTCCTGTACCGCGTCCTCCGACGAGGCGAAATCGCCGTGCCGCTGCACGAGCACACCGAGCACCTGCGGCGTCAGTTCCCGCAGGAGCGCGGTGAAGTCGTGCGCCCCGCCGACGGCCACGTCACATCTCCATCCCGGACCCGCTCATGATCGGCCGCACTTCGACCGCGCCGAACCGGGTGTCCGGTAACCGGCCCGCGATCTCGGCGGCCCGCTCCGGGGTTTCGCAGTCGATGACGAAGAACCCGGCGAGCTGTTCCTTCGACTCGGCGAAGGGCCCGTCGACGGTTTCCAGTCCGGCGGCACGCGCCCGGATGGTCTTGGCCAGCGCCGGCGCGGCGAGCGGTTGCCCGTCGACGAGTTCACCCGACTCGGCGATCTCGCCCATCAGGTCCTCGAACTGCGCCAGCATCGCCTTGCGCTCGTCCTCGGTGCTGCCTTCGTGGTGCAGGAACGACGGGTGCGCCCAGGTGGTCGGGTTGCTGTAGATCAGTACCAGGTACTTCATGTGCTCTCCAATCCCAGTGCCGGAAACCTACCGGCTCGGCGCGCGTACGACAGCAGGTCGCACGCCGACGCGAAGATCGGACACGGACCCGGGTCTCAGTTCGAGCCGGGAAGGTCGAGCCGGTCGAGGCGCTCGGGTGCGGCGAGGATGTTGATCTCGACGATCCTGCCGCCGCGGACGGTGGGGCTGAACACCGCGATGGCGCGCCCATCGGAAACCGAGACCAGGCCTGCCGCGCCGTTGATGACCACCGGATGGGCGAACGGGCCGTCCTGGGAGAACAGGATGGCCTGACCGGCGACTTCCTTCGCACCGCGCACCAGCCGCGACGGGCCCGCCGTACCGAGATCGGCCCTGAGCACGACATCCGGGTCGAGCACGGCGACCAGCGCGTCGAAGTCCCCGGCGCGCGCGGCGGCCAGGAACGCGTCGACCACCTCGCGCTGCGCGGGCAGGCCGGCGTCCGGTTGAGCGGCACCGCGCACCCGGCGGCGCGCGCGGCTCGCCAGCTGCATGGCGGTGGCCGGGGTACGCCCGACCACCGGGGCGATCTGGTCGAAGGGCACACCGAACATGTCGTGCAGCACGAACGCCAGCCGTTCCGCCGGGGTCAGCGTCTCCAGCACGACGAGCAGCGCCAGCCCCACCGAGTCGGCGAGGACCACGTCCTCCGCGGGATCGGGATGGGCAGGCGCCACGATCGGGTCCGGCACGTGCGTGTCGAGCGGCTCCTCGCGCCGGGTCCGGCGGGAGCGGAGCGTGTCCAGGCAGACGCGGCTGACCACGGTCGTCAGCCAGCCGCCCAGGTTCGCCACCTCGCTGGTGTCGGCGCGAGCCAGCCTCAGCCACGCCTCCTGCAGCGCGTCGTCGGCGTCGGTCAGCGAGCCAAGCATTCGGTAGGCCACCGCGCGCAGGTGCTCGCGATGCGCCTCGAACCGCTCGGCAAGGAAGTCGTGCTCGGTCACGGTCAGGTTCCTCCCTCGGCATCCGTCATAGCGGTGACGGATGAAGTTCAACGGATCTGACAGTGCGCGCACGACGAGGGGAACTCATGGACAACCTTAGGACCATCGCCGACCGGATCGAGGTCGAGGCACTGCGCGGGGAGTTCACCGACGCGGGCATGATGCGGGACCCGGACCGCTTCGCGTCGCTGTTCGCGCCGGACGGCGCACTGCGGATGCCCCATATCGACATCGCGTTCGTCGGCAGGGACGAGATCCGCGCCGGCGTCGAGCGGCTGCAGGGATACTGGGAGTTCTTCGTGCAGAACGTGCACCCCGGCATGGTCCGCCTCGACGGCGACACGGGCGTCGGCCGGGCGTACATCGCGGAATTCGGGCGCCTGCGCGACGGCAGCTCGCACCTCAACTACGCGCTGTACCACGATCGCTACCGGCGCACCCCGGACGGCTGGAAGTTCGCCGAGCGCGTCTACGAGATCCGCTACGCCGACTCGACCCCGCTCCTCGGAGCGCCTCCCGACCCGAGGCCCTGAAGGTCATGCGTGCGCGTCGACTCTGGTGAGATGGGCCGCGGAAGCGTGGAGCCGCTTGGGGAGTCGCTCCGGGGGCTGGGCCCTGAAGGACGGCCTTCGGGGCATGCATCGTCACGCGGTGGCGCGGCGAAGGCTCCAGTGGAACGCGCCGGTGCACGCCTCGGTGCCGTTCGCGTCGGTGACCGTGGCCGTGGTGGTCATCTTGGCCTTCGCGGCGCTGCCGTCGAACCGCGCTTCGTCCCCAGCCGCGCCGATGATGGCCGCGAGCCCGGCGGCGTCGAGCAGTGCGACGAGTCCGCTCGAATGCAGTGATCCGATCACGTTCGCGAGCGCGGGGGCGGGTCCGATGGCCACTTCGCCGGTACCGTCGGCGGCGCGGAGGACCCGCGGTCCCGCCGAGCGGTTCGCGGGGATCGGTTCGAGCAGCTTCCGCGCGAGATCGGTCAGGTCCACCGAGCCTGTCTGGCCGCCGCGGTTGAACGGCGGCGGAACTCGGGTTGACCAGGTGCGCGGGAATGGGCGAAGCTCGGCACCGAGGAAGGGCGGCTCCCAGTGACGAAGAGCGGCGAAGAGCGGGACGGCGTGCCGCTGACCAATCTCGATCAGCCGTTGTTCGACGGCGCCGACGCGACCAAACGCGATCTCGTCGACTACCTCGACGCCGTGCGCGACCGCATCCTGCCCGGCCTGCGCGAGCGGCCGCTGTCGGTGATCCGCGTGCTGCGCGGGCAGGCGCCGTTCATGCAGAAGAACCTGCCGAAGTACACCCCGGGCTGGGTCCGCCGCGTGTCGATGTGGGCGGAGACGTCCCAGCGCGAGGTTTCCTACGCGGTGTGCGAGGACCGCCGCACGCTGCTGTGGTTCGCCAACCAGCGCGCGGTCGAATACCACCCGCCGCTCGTGCGCGTCGGCGAACGAGACCGCCCGACGCATCTGGTGCTCGACATCGACCCGCCGGAGGGCGAGTCGTTCGAGGTCGTGGTCGCGGCCGCGCACCTGGTCCGCCGCGCGCTGGAGAACGACGGGCTGTCCGGTGTGGTCAAGACGAGCGGTGCGAAGGGCGTGCACGTGTTCGTCCCGGTCACCGGCGTCGCGATCGAGGACGCGGCGGCGGCGACCCGTGCGCTCGCGGCCCGTGCCGAACGCCTCGACCCCGCACTCGCCACTACCGCGTTCATCCGGGAAGACCGGGGCGGCAAGGTGTTCCTCGACTCGACGCGCGCGGGTGGCGCCACCGTCGCCGCGGCCTACAGCCCCCGGATCCGGCCTGGCGCGCCGGTGTCCTTCCCGGTGCCGTGGGAGCGCCTCGACCACGTCACGCCCGCGGACTTCACGGTGCGCACGGTGCCGGGGTTCCTCGGCGAGGCCGATCCCTGGGCGGAGCTGATGCCGGAACCCCATGGCCTTCCCGCCGATCTCCTCGCCGAGGGCCACACCATCCCGATCGCCAGGGTGCAGGCGATGCACGAGGGGAAGCGGCGAGCGCGGGCGCGCCGGGGCTGACGGAGTTCAAGCCGTGCCGCACCAGGTCGCCAGCACCGCCCGCAGATCGTCCACTGTGGACCCGTCTGCGGCGAAGGCGACGTAGCCGTCGGGACGGATGAGCACCGTGTCGGCCGACGGGTCGTCGCTCCGCGCGGTGACCACCGTGACGTGGTGGTCCGCCGCGACAGCGCGCAGGTCCGGCCGATCGGCGAGATCGAGCAGGACCGGGTTCGCCTCGTGCAGCAGGGCCGCCACCCTGGTGTGCCCTGTTTCCGTGCTCAGCTTCAGGTCCGGGACGAACCGGCCCACGAGGGGGTGCGCGTGGTCGCCGTAGCGCGTGTCGGACCCGTGCAGTAGTCCGCCGAGGCGCCGCAACGGCTGCTCCAGTGCGAACAGTTCGGTGAGGAGGTCGCGCAGGGCGTCGCCGTCGCGTCCGGTGGCGCGGTCGAGCGCGGCCTGCGCGCGCGTGTGCCGGAGGGTCCGCTCGGCGACGGGTCGTCGTTCCGCCTCGTAGGAGTCCAGCAGTGCGGGCGGTGCCCCGCGGGTGCCGATCGCGCCGAGCTTCCAGCCGAGGTTGACCGCGTCGAGCATGCCGACGTTCAGCGACGAGCCGCCTGCGGGGAACAGGTGCGCGGCGTCGCCTGCCACCAAGACCCGCCCCTGGCGGTACCGGTCGGCGAGCCGGGCCTGGCCCCGCGTCCGCGACAGCCAGATCGGCTCGCCGAGCGGGAGACGTGCCCCGAGCACCCGCTCGACGCTGTCCTGGAGTTCGCCGACGGCCATCGGGGTACCCGATCCGGCAGGCGGCCCGCCGGTCTCGTAGGTGCCGACGATGTAGACCCCGGGGCGCAACGAGGTCACCAGCACCCTGCCGCGCGGCGTGCGGTTCCAGCCGCGTTCGAGCGGCCCGATCCCCGGCACCTCCATCGCCACGTCGTCGAACAGGCCCGCCGTGCTTTCGGCGTGGAAGTGGCCCAGCCGCAACAGATCAGGGGCGGTGTCGCCGGAGAACCCGATCCCGGCGGCGTCGCGGACGAAGCTGCGGGCGCCGTCGCAGCCGACGAGGTAGCGCGTCCGCACCCGATAGCGGCCGTCCGGGCCGCGCACGTCGGCGTGCACGGCCTCGCCGTCCTGCGCAAGGCCGACGAGTTCGTGCCCGCGACGGATTTCGACGCCGAGTTCGCGCGCACGGTCGCCGAGGAGCCGTTCGAGATCCGGCTGGGGGAGTGCCATCCCCCGCAACGGTGATGCGCCGAGCACCGCGAACGGCAGCGGTACCGAGCCGAACGGAAACCCGGGGAACGGGCCGCTGTACGAAGCGCTCTCGGCGAAGCGGGCGAGCAGGCCGCGGTGGTCGAGGGTGTCCACGATCCGGCCGCACAACCCGTTCGCCTTGGGGGCCGTGCTCGGTTCGGCGGCGCGCTCCAGCACGAGGGGGTGGAGCCCGGCGAGCCGCAGTTCGCACGCTTGCATGAGCCCGACCGGTCCTGCCCCGGCTACCACGACGTCCAGAGTTTCCCAGGTCATTTCGTTGCCCCTCAACGGTTTGCGAACGTCTGTCAGCTCAGCCTGACGTGTTACGTCAGGCTAGGTTGACACAGTCGCGGCTGTCAACCTAGCCTGACGGAATGCAGATGGAGGAGCTGGCGCAGCGCGTCGGATCGGCCGACCCGGCGATGGGGCTGCGTGCCGTCGGCGCGCTGCACCGCCTGGCCGAACAGGTCGAGGCCCTGTCGGTGGCCGGTGCGCGCGAGCAGGGCTGGACGTGGGAGCAGATCGGGGACGCCCTCGGCATGTCGAGGCAGTCGGTGCACGCGAAATACGGGAAGTGAGCGCGGATCATGGTCGAAAAAGCCGGAAGAACTCCTTACGCGGTCGTGGTCAAGTCCGCGCTCGACGAAGCCCGCCGCCGCGGGAACCGCCGCCTCGGCACCGAGCACCTGCTGCTCGGCTTGCTGCACGTCCCGGATTCGGCGCCGGCGCGCGCGCTCGGTGTCGACCTGGAGACCGCCCGCGCCGCACTGGACGAACTCGACCGGGCGGCACTGCGCGTACTCGGGTTGGACCTGGACCTGCCCCGGAACGCGCCGCCCGCGCGGCACCCGCCAGTGACCATCGGCGCGGTCACCTCGAACGCCAAGGGCGTGCTGCACCGGTCGGTGCAGGCGACCACGCGGAAGACCAGGAAGGCGGCCCCCTCGTTCTTGCTGGTGGAACTGCTGCGCCGGGAGCACCCCGATCCGGTCGCGGACCTCGTCGCCGGGCTGGAACTCGATCGCGCCGCGGTCGCCGAGGCGCTGGCGGAGTACGAGCCGGAGGTGCGCGGGCTGGCCCGTTGACAGCGCGCACGGCAGCGGCCTAGGTTCGAGAAATCGATTTCCCGGACGTGCGGACGCTGGGGTACCGCGCGTGGGGCCGCATCGGAAGGCGCGGACATGACGCTGTCACAGGAAGCTGGGCGACTCGATCGGGACCGGTTCGACGAGGCGCTCGCGTTCTTCACCGGGCTGGACCTCCTGACCGTCGTCGAGGCGGCGGAAGTGCGCGCGATGTTCGAGCCCGGCTTCCCGTACGCGCTGGCGATGGCCGCCGCGGACTCGGTGCACGTCCACGTGAAGGTCCCCGATGTGGACGCACTGCCCCACGAGCGGATCAGGGCCGAGGGGGTCGAACCGGTCGCGGAGACCGACGGCTACGTCAAGTACCCGTTCCCCGGCGGCATCAACATGATCTTCTCGTCGATCCCGATCTCCGAGGACGACATGCTCCCCGGCGCGGAGGCGCCGTCGCGGGCGGTGCTCGACCACAAGGGGGTCGACCTCCGCGGTGAGACCGGCGACGTGCGCGAGATCTTCGACGGCGTTCCGGGCGCCGCGGCCGAAAACGGGTGGCGGCACGTGCCGCAGGGTGGTGACGGGGATCCGGTCTACTGCTGCCACACCGAGGTCAGCGGCAAGCACTGGGTGTTCCCCGGCGGGAACACCGCGGGCCAGCGCAGGCCGATCGAGTTCGCCTACGGCGGGCTCGTCCTGCACGACGCGAAGATGGGATGCGATCTCCGCCCGATCGATCCCGCCGACCCGCGCGCCGAAGAGGCGCGGGCGGCGTTGTCGGCGTGCGCGGCGGGGCACACCGAGGCCGAACCCGGCACGAGCTACTACGAGCCTGCCGATCTCGGGAAGTTCGCTGAGGTGGGCACGCACGCGACCGTCCACATGCAACGGTTCTGGGCGTACTACAACGGCGTGTTCGGGGAAGGCGCGCTGACCGCGAGGGAGAAGGCGCTGATCGGGCTCGCGGTCGCGCACACCCACCAGTGCCCGTACTGCATCGACTCGTTCACCAACAGCTGCGTCAACCACGGCGTGACACCGGACCAGGTGCACGAGGCGATCCACGCCAGTGCCGCGCTCGCCGCCGGCGTGCACCTCGTGCACGGCGTGCAGACGCGGAAGGTGCTCCAGCGGCGGAACGTGATCTGACCGCGCATTGACGGGTAGACATCGGCCTACCTATTGTCGGCGGGTGCCCCATCGTGCCAAGGACTCCCCGGCGGACCGCCTCTTCGGCGCGCTGGCCAACCCGACGCGCCGTGAAGTGCTCGACATGCTCCTCGAAGGGTCGAGGACCGTCGCGGATATCGCCGCGCATTTCGACATGGCCCGCCCGAGCGTGTCCGAGCACCTGCGCGTGCTGCGCGACAGCGGGCTGGTGACCGAGGTCAAGCAGGGCCGGAACCGGTACTACGCAGTCGATCCCGGCCCCCTGCACGACGTGCGCGAATGGCTTGACCCCTACGAGCGGTTCTGGCGCGATCGCATGCGGGCGATGGGGACCGTGCTCGACGAGGTCGAGGCGGACGAACGCGGATGACCGAGGACGCCACGACCATCCACGTCGACCACTTTTTCCCGCACGAGCCCGCGCGGGTGTGGCGAGTGCTGACCACGCCCGGCCTGATGGCCCGCTGGCTGATGCCCAACGACTTCGTGCCCGAGATCGGCCACCGGTTCACCCTGCGCGGCGTGCCGATCGGACCGGTCGACTTCTCCGGCACGGTCGCCTGCGAGGTGCTCGACCTGGTGCCGGGGGAGCGCCTCAAGATCAGTTGGCGGGACGCGCACGGCGACGGCACCTTCGACACCACCGTCACGTGGACGGTGCGCCCGGAGGGCCGCGGCACGAGGCTGTTCCTCGAACACGCCGGGTTCGACCCGGACAACCCGACCCACCAGCTCTCCCGCCGGATCATGAACGGCGGCTGGCGCAGTCATGTGCTGCGCCGGTTCGAATCCGTGCTCGCCGAGGGCTGACCCGTGGACGTCACCAGTCATCTCCGCACCGCGCTGGACGCCGCGATCGCGCTCGCCAACGGCTTCGGCGCGGCGTGGACCCGTGGCCGCGCCCGCGTCTCCGGCGACCGCGAGCACGACCGGGAGACCGCGTCCTCCGCGCTGCTGCTCGCCACCTGGCGCGTTCCGTCCATAGAGGACAGAGCACTCGACGGCGTGGCGGAGGTCGGTGCCGCGCTGTACCGGGCGCTCGGCGAGCTGGCGGGTGGCGACGAGGACGCGGCGGCCGCCACGGTCAACGGCCTGCTGCGCCGCGCCGATGCGGCGCCGACGCTGACCAGGCACGGCGACGAGCCGTGGCACCTGCACTTCGCCGCACCCGGCGCCGATCCGGTGCTGGCGTGGCTCGCCGACCTCGTCACCGCCGTGGCGATGCTGCTCGGCAGCACGGAGGTGACCCGCCTGCGCGGATGCGCTGCCCAGCGCTGCGACCGGTTCTTCCTCGACGCGACCCGCGGCCGGACCCAGCGCTTCTGCTCGACGGCGTGCCAGAACCGGACGAAGGTCGCCGCGTTCAGGGCGCGGTCACGTGCGGACGAGCGCTGACATCGGTGCCGTGGCGGTGAGCATGGTGGCCACGGGTTCCCAGCCGAGCCTGGTGTAGAGGTGCTCGCCTTCGGTCGTCGCGACGAGCAGCGCGGTCGTCGCGCCGAGCTGGGTGGCCGTCACCGCGAGCGCGGACATCACCGCGCTCGCCAGCCCGCGCCGCCGGTGCGCCGGATCGGTGCGGATGTCGTGCATGACGGCGTCGGTCCCGACGATCGCGGCCAGCCCGCTGGCCGCGACGGTGCCGTCGTGACCGGTGAGGTCGATCCGGTGCACGCCACGGAATTCCGAGGTCTTCGCCCAGTAGGCGTTCGGTACGGGGTGGGCGGGGTGGTCATCGAGTTCGATCGTCATGAGCCGCTCGGCGTCGGGGAACGGTTCGAGATCGGCGTTCTCGAGCGCGATGTGGACTTCCCCCGGGCGGGTCGTCGGTACGGTGAGCCAGGTCGGCTCGGCGGCTTCGGCGACGCGCTCGGCGAGCGCGGGCACGGCTTGGTCGTCGAGCGCGAAGATTTCGGCGTGCCGACCGGGCAGGCCGAGCACCACGCGGAGCCCGCCGGGGACCTCGGTGGCCGCGGGCAGCGTGCGGCAGCGACCCCACCCCGGCTGCCAGCGGCGAACCAGGTCAGGCAGCGGCATGATCCCTCCAGTAACTGATTAACGGGATCGTAGCAGTTACCTTCGCTCGATCAGGAAACCCGGTGGCCCGCCGCAGGACCGGATGCGACGATCACGCCGTGACACGATCGTTCGAGGAACTGGTGGCAGAGGCGGAGTCGGTTTCCGTCGACGGGTGGGACTTTTCCTGGCTGGACGGGCGGGCGACCGAGCGGCGGCCGTCCTGGGGGTACGCCCGCGCGATGGGGGAGCGGATGGCGCTGGCGTCGGCCGCGCTCGACATCCAGACCGGGGGTGGCGAGGTGCTCGCGAGCGCGCCGACACTACCGCCGCTCACCGTCGCGACCGAGTCGTGGCCGCCGAACATCCAGCGCGCCACCGCGCTGCTGCACCCGCGCGGCGCCGTCGTGGTCGCCGACGAGGACGAGCCGCCGCTGCCCTTCGGCGACACCGCGTTCGACCTGGTCGTCAGCCGTCATCCGGTGACGACGTGGTGGGACGAGATCGCGCGCGTGCTCCGGCCGGGCGGCACCTACTTCTCCCAGCAGGTCGGCCCGCACAGCGTGTTCGAACTCGTCGAGTTCTTCCTCGGGCCGCAACCGCCCGAGGTACGGGCCAAACGGGACCCCGAACTCGCACGCGCCGGGGCGGAGGCGGCGGGACTGTCCGTCGCCGAGCTGAAGTACGAGAGCCTTCGCACCGAGTTCTTCGACATCGGGGCCGTGATCTACTTCCTGCGCAAGGTGATCTGGATGGTCCCCGGGTTCACTGTGGACGGATACCGGGAGAAGCTGCGCGAGCTGCACGACCGCATCGCGGCCGAGGGACCGTTCGTGGCGCACACCACGCGGTTCCTGGTCGAGGCGCGCAAACCCGGCTGAGCCTCGGCCCTCGCGACAGCCTCGGAGAATTCGCATGCCCCGAAGGTGACCTTCGGGGACGTGGCTGCCCTGAAGGTCACAGTGATCATGTGTGCGAGTCGATTCCGGTGCTGGGGGCCGGGGGCGGGTACGCCGGAGGCTGGCCGCCGATTCCCTGACGGGCACCTTGGGGAATGCGCGGCTGACCTCGCGTCGGTTTCGGTAGGAGCATCCTTCGGGGCATCCACGGCTGGAGCGGGCTCAGCCCGCGCCGAACGCGCGCAGGAAGGTGTCGACGGCGTTCGCCACGACCTCCCGCAGTTCGGCTTCCGGCACCGGTTTCGTCCCGAGCCGCGCGCGCTTCGCGAGCGGGCCGGTGAGCAGCGCGGCGAACTGGTCGGCCGCGGTGCGCGGGTCCGCGGAGCGCAGCCTGCCTGCCAGCATCAGCCGCGCCAGCCGGTCGGCCAGTGCCTCGGCGACCCGGGTCGCCGCGCGGCCGTCGACGATGTCGAGCAACTCGGGGAACTGCGCGAGCTCCGCCGCCAGCAGGCGGTTCAGCGCCCAGGACTTGGCGTCGCAGTAGCAGGTGGCGAGCTGGTGCCCGACTTCTTCCAGCAGCGCGCGAAGATCGCCGCCGGAGTCGGTGAGCCGCTCGACCGCCGCCATGTTCGTCGCGAACGCCTCGTCGGCGCTGGCCGTGATCGACTCGCGCAGCAGGTTTTCCTTGTCGCGGAAGTGGTTGTAGACGGTTGCCTTCGCCACGCCTGCCTCGGCCGCGATGACGTCGACCCCGGCCTGCGCGTAACCCTCGCGGGCGAACACGGTGAACGCGGCGTCGAGGATCGCGTGCCGCTTGTCGATGCGCCCGCGTGGTCGGGTTTCCG
This sequence comes from Amycolatopsis minnesotensis, assembly GCF_039529815.1. Lineage (NCBI taxonomy): Bacteria > Bacillati > Actinomycetota > Actinomycetes > Pseudonocardiales > Pseudonocardiaceae > Amycolatopsis > Amycolatopsis minnesotensis. Next base: position 43,516 of record NZ_BAAANN010000008.1, read on the forward strand.
TCATCAGTCCAGCATAGGGCCGGTCAGCGGGGCGGGAGCGAGGCACGCCAGCCGACGAAGTCCGCCGGGGTCGCGTCCGCGCCGAGGTATTCCGAAATGGACAGTCCCATCGCGGTCGCGCGCATCACCCTGTCAGCGGCTTCGGTGACATCGCCCCACGGCAGGTACGGCTTGGCGATCAGCAGCGACGCGATCCCGTGCGCGGCGGCCCAGAGGTCGAGCGCGACCGGGGTCGGGTCGCCCTTGGCGAAGATCCCGGCGTCCATGCACTCGGTGATCGTCTGGTGGAAGTGCGCGAACGCGGTGGTCTGCAGCACCAGGTCCACCTTGCCGATCTCGGTGCTCGCCGACATCGTGGCGAGCCGGTAGTGCTCCGGTGACTCCAGCGCGAACATGATGTACGCCGTGCCCTGGCGGCAGAGCTTGTCCAGCGGCGGCTCCCCGGGGGTGCCGCCGCCGAGCCGTTCGCCGAGTTCGCCGAACAGATCCGCGACCACCGCCTGCACCAGCGAATCCTTGTCCGCGAAGTGCAGGTAGATCGACGGCGAGGTGACGCCGACGACATCGGCGACCGCCCTGATCGACATCGCCTCGGCACGCCCCGTCTCGGCGAGCAGCTGCTTCGCCGCGTCGAGGATCTTGCCGTGCAGTTGTTCGCCACTGCCGCGGCGCGCTCGCCTGCGCGGGGACGACGGGTTCGGTGGAGGGTGCGCGGTCACGTCACCCAGTGTCGGCCACCGAGGCCGCCTTGGCGGGACCGGACTCGCCGATACGGCCGGATTCGGTCCAGCCGTAGCGCGCGTGCCACCGCGCGAGCGGGCCGGGCGCCCACCAGTTCGCGCGCCCGGCCAGCCGCATGAACGCGGGCACGAGCACGCCCCTGACCAGTGTCGCGTCCATCAGCACGGCGAGCGTCAGCCCGGTGCCGAACATCTGCATGAACGACACGGACCCGGTCGCCAGCGCGGCGAACACGATCGCCATCAGGACCGCGGCGGCCGTGACGATCCGGCCGGTGTGCCCGAGGCCGAGGCTCACCGCGCGCTCGTTGTCGGCCGGCGTGCGCCCGGATTCGAGCCAGTGCTCGCGGATGCGGGCGAGCAGGAACACCTCGTAGTCCATCGAAATCCCGAACGACAGGCAGAACATCAGCAACGGCATGGTCGCCACGAGGTATCCGGTGACGGTCGAACCGTGGAGCGAGGAGAGGTGACCGTCCTGGAAGATCCACACCATCGCGCCGAAGGTCGCCGACAACGACAGCGTGTTGAGCACGAGTGCCTTGAGCGGCAACAGAATGCTGCCGGTGAGCAGGAACAGCACCACGAACGTGGTGGCGGCGATGAGCGCGATCGCCAGCGGCAGCCGGTCGCCGAGCGCGGCGACGCTGTCCTCGTTCTCCGCCGCCAGCCCGGTGAACAGCGCTTCGCCGGGGGACGGCGCGGCCTTGACCGCTTCGAGCACCTTCTTGCCCTCGTCGGACATCGGATCGAGGCCGGTGCGCACGGCGAGGTATGCGCTCGCCCCGGACACCATCGGCGCACCGGACGGCGGCGCCACCTGACCGCCCGCCGCGTAGGTGCCGGTGGCCGAGCTGACCCCGGTGACGCCGCCGATGCGCGACAGCGCCGTCGCGTACCGGTCGAGCGCGCCGGGTTCCCCGGACACTTCGGGCAGTACCACGGTGATCGTCGCCGCCGCGTTCGACGCGAACCCGGTGCGCAGCGCGTCGCCGACCTGATGGCTCGACGACACGGGCGGCAGCACCCTGTCGTCGGGGTAGCCGAACCGGACGCCGAGGAACGGGGAACCGAGCACCAGCAGCAACGCGGTGACGGCGAGCCCCGCCGGTACCGCGCGGCGCATCACGGCCGACGCCACCCGGTACCAGAAGCTCCGCTCGGCGGGAACCGGCCGCGGCGGCGGGCGACGCAGCCAGCGGCGGATCGGCACCCTGATGTCGAGCGCGTCCAGGCGCGGCCCGAGGACGGTGAGCAGCGCGGGCACCACCACGAGCGACGCGAGCGCGGCCAGCGCGACCACCCCGATGCCCGCGTAGGCGAAGGATCGCAGGAAGTAGACCGGGAAGACGGCGAGCGCGGCCAGGGACAGTCCGACCGTCAGCGCGGAGAACAGCACTGTGCGGCCCGCCGTTCTCATGGCGACTCGTACCGCGTCGGCCGGGGCAAGCCCGGATCGTGCCTCTTCGCGATACCGGCTGACGATGAAGAGGCTGTAGTCGATGGCCAGCGCGAGGCCGAGTGCGGTGGTCAGGTTCATCGCGTAGACCGACACCGGGGTCACCGCCGTCAGGCCGCGCAGGAGTGCGAGTGTTCCCGCGATCGAGAAGAGCCCGACCGCGAGCGGTACCAGCGCCGCGACGACGCTGCCGAACACCCAGATCAGCACCAGCCCGGTCAGCGGGACGGCGACCAGCTCCGCCGTCGTGAGATCGGCGGTCACCCGGTCGGACACCTGGTGGTAGGCGATCGCCTGGCCGCCCGCCGTCACGGTCGCGCCGGGCACCGGGTCGGCGAGGAGCCGGTCGACGATCGCGGCGGCCCGTTTCGGCGCCTGGTCGTCGTCCCCGGTGACGGTGGCCACGACGAGCCCGGAGCGCGCGTCGTCGGCGCGCAGCCCGGGCGCGACCGGGGCGGGCGCGGTCCAGTACGACTCGGCCTGCCGCGCGTCGGGCTCCCCGCGCAGCGCGCCGACGAGCCGCTCGCCCTCCGCCCGCGCCGCGGCGTCGTCGGCACCGCCCGGCGCGCTCACCTGGAGCACGAGATTCGGGTCGCCCGCGTGGAAACGGCCGGCCAGCAGGTCGTTCGCCGCGGTGGATGACGCGCCGGGATCGGCGAAACCGCCCGCGGAAAGGTGATCGGCGACCGGCACCCCGAACACCGCGCCCGCGATCAGGACGAACGCGGCGAATCCGAGGATCCGCTTGGGGACCCGGATGCCCAGATCGGCGAGACGCGTGAGCACGGTAGTTCCCCCGGTATGCCGCCCAGATGGTTAACGTCGATATGTTAACCACGATAAGTTAGCGCCGTCAATCAACTCGTGCCGCCGCCGAGGAGCGGACGCAGCGCGGAGACGACGGCGGTCACCCGGCGGGAGCCGACTCCGTCCGTGACCGACGCCGGATGCGAGGTCAGCACGACCACGACGTAGCGGTTGCCCTCGCCGACGAGGCCCGAGGTGTGCAGGATCCGGGCCGGGCGGCAGCACGACCAGCCCTGCTTCACCGCCCACGGCAGGCCGTTCGCCGCGTCCGGGATCCCGACGTACTGCCGGAAACCGTCGGTCCCGGCCTCGGTCGCCTCCGCGAGCGCGGAAAGGATCGTCTCCGCGGCGTGTTCGAGCAGGTAGCGGTAGATCCGGACGACGTCGGCCGCGGTGACCGGGTACGAATCCGTCACCACCGCGGTGGTGGACGAACCCGGCAGGCTCCCCGGCTAGCGATCCGTTCGTTCGGCCGTCCACATCGGACGGTCGGACGGGACCTCGTGCACTGTCCGATGAGGACGGTGCCGTGGCCACCCAGTCACGGCAGCGGTGCACCTCGCGCGCTGAGGTAGAGCGAATACCACTCGACGCCGGACATGGCCGCGGCCTGAGCTGGCGCGTCCGCGCAGGCCAGCACGCGATCGGGTGAGGTGGTGCCGACGACCGGCTCGATCCCCGCGGGGTGGCGCATGAGCCAGCCGAGCACGATCGCCTCCGGCGTGGTGCCCTTCGCCGACGCCAGCTCCGCGACCAGCGCGGTGGTGCTCGCCTCGGTCCGAGATCCGGCACCGGTGTAGACCCCCCGCGCGAGCGCGCCCCACGCCTGCAACCGGACCGCGTTCGCGCGGCAGTATTCGAGGGTGCCTTCCGGGAACCGGTCGTGACCGGGATGGTTGACCAGCACGCCCGCGTCGACCCAGTCCCGTTTGCGCAGGCTCATTTCGAGCTGGTTCACCACCAGCGGTTCGTCGAGGGACCGTTGCAGGTAGGCCATCTGCGCCGCGGACATGTTCGACACGCCGAGCGCGCCGACCCTGCCCTCCGCGCGCAGCTCCGCGAACGCGGCGGCGACCTCGTCCGGTTCCAGCAGCGGATCCGGCCGGTGCAGCAGCAGGACGTCGACGAAGTCGGTGCCGAGCCGGTCGAGGCTGCCCCGGACGCGCTCGAGGATCGAGCCGCGGCTGAGGTCGTAGTAGGCGTCGAGCCCGTTCTCGCCGAGCCTGATCCCGCACTTGGTCTGGATGCGGATCCGCTCGCGCACCCCGGGGTGCCGCGCGAGCACCGCGCCGAGTGCCGCCTCGGACTTGCCGTGCCGGTAGATATCGGCCTGGTCGAACCACGTGATCCCGGCATCGAGCGCGGCGAAGACCGCGCGCTCGGCCACGTCGACGTCCTCAGTGGTCAGTGGCTCGGCCGACCAGGCGCCGCCGAGTCCCATGCAGCCGTAGACCAGTTCCGCGCTCATCGCCGAACCCTAACCCGTCCGGCCCGGACGCTCAGTGCACGGGAATGGCCGGGCCGAACGCCGCGTCCTGCTTCGGAACTGTCCTTTCGTGACAGCGTCCGGGGTTACCCCGCCGCCGAACGCACCGCGGTGGCGATCTCGCCCGCCGCGGCGAACGCGGCTTCCTCGCCGGTGCCCGGCACCGGGATGAGCACGACCGAATCGCTGCCCGCCGCGTGGAGTTCGGCGATCCGGTCCGCGCACTGCCGAGGGGTACCCGAGACGCTGAGCCGGTCGACCCATTCCGGGCGCAGTTTCGCCGGGAGCTCGCCCGCGTCGATCGCCGCGAGCAGTTCTTCGCCGAACGGCAGCGGCCGCACGTGCGGCGCGACCTTCGCGCTCATCCGGCTCAGCGTGCCGCGGACCGCCTCTCGCGCGGTTTCGGGATCGTCGTCGGCGGCGAACCAGGTGTAGGTGACCACGGTGTGGCGCGCGGGATCGCCGCCACCGGCCTCGATCGCGGCCAGCGCGGACCGCAGGTATTCCGGCGACGCCGGCTCCGCGAGGATCGTCCCGTCCGCCTCCGCGCCGGAGACGGCCAGCGACTTCGGCCCGCGCACACCGGCGAACACCGGCGGAACGACCGCGGGTGGGAACTCGAGGCGGACGTCGTCGAGCCGCACGTGCTTTCCGTCCACAGTGACCTGTTCACCCGCGAGCAGGCGGCGCACCGCGGACAGCGTTTCCCGCAACGCGGCCAGCGGCGACGGCGGGTACTCGCCGATCTGGCGCATCCAGTCGGGCACGCCGTGGCCGAACCCCGCGATCAGCCTGCCAGGGTGCAGCGTGGCCAGCGCCGCCAGTTCCATCGCCGCGATGGCCGCGTTGCGCGCGACGGTCGGCAGGACCCCGATACCGACCGTGATCGCCTCGGTGGCCGCCAGCGCCGTCGCCGCATTGGCGATCCCGCCGGTGTAGAAGCAGTCCTCGACGACCCACAGCTCGTCGAGGCCCGACCGCTCGGCTTCCTGGGAAAGCCGCACGAGACGGCTCGCGGGGATACGGCACGGGAACATCGCTCCGACACGCTTCGCCATACGCGAATCCTTACAGACCCCCGTGGCGCGGGGAAGCGGCTTCCGGCCGGACACGGCACCACGTCCCCGGCGCAGATTCGGCGGATGGCGGGGTCTTCCACGACGGCAAGGGGGCTGCGGTGAGAGCCAACCGGTGAAATTCTCCGGACGATTCCCGTGCCCGGCGGCGCTCGGTCGCTTCCTGGCGTGAGCACGGTCCTTTTCCCGCGTTCGCCAGCGGCCGTGCCGGGTCCCTTGTAGGCTCCCGGCGTCTTGATGTGGAACTGGGGGGATTCAGGATGAAACGACGGCTCGTACTGGCCTGTTCGCTGGTGGCCGCTTCGGTGGTGGTGCCGAGCGCGACGGCGACCGCGGCGGCACCGGTATGCGGCGGGGTCTCGGTCGGCCCGGAGCAGGTCGTCGTCCCGGACGCGACGAGGGATTCGCTCGGACTGGACGGCTGGTCGGACACCGCGCTCGGGGTGCTGAGGGACGGACCGGGGAACTACACCTTCCTCGGTGTCGCCGCCTTTCGCGGGACACCGCAGCACCCGCAGAGCATCGCGGTCACCAAGGGGAACCTCGACAACCCGGTCGCGGGCGGGGTGGCGCACGTCGGCTCCGTGGAGAACTGGCCCGGCGACGCGCGCTGGGCAGGCGGCGGCCCGGTCTACCGCGACCCGCAAAGCGGCACCGTGCTGCAGACCTTGCACATCGAGCGGCACTTCGACCTCCAGGACCCGGCGAAGGGCTACTACTCCGAGCTGCACCTCGGCCGCTTCGACCCGGCCACCGGGGTCACCACCGATCTCGGCCCGGTGATCACCCCGGCACTGGACTTCGAGACCGCGAAAGCGCACCACTGGAACGCCGATGTCGGCACCTCGTCGCTGACCGTCGTGGACGGCTACCTGCGGATGCACTACCCCGACTACTACGCCAAACCCGACAACACACCCGGGTACACGTCGTTCTCCTCGGCACGGGCGCCACTGGCGGACGTGCTGGCGGCGGCGAAGCAGGGAACCGTCGTCAAATGGTCCAAGTTCCACGACGGCGCCTGGAACTCGCCGGGGCTCGGCGGGCCGTCGTCGGACCTGCGCCCGAACCAGACCCTGTCCTGGCACCCGAGCACCGTGCGGACCGCGAGCGGCGGGCTCGCGATGGCGTTCGGGACGAACCCGAGCGAAATGCGGTTCACCACCACGGCCACCGACGGCACGTCCGGCTGGGCCCCCGAGGTCCCGTTGCTGCGCGATCCCGACCACTTCGACGCCTATCCGAACCTGGTCGGCACCGGTGACGACCCGTCGGTGCTGTCGAACCAGTTCTACCTCTACTACCTGCAGTGGGCGAACCCGAAGCCGGACTGGGCCAACGCGCGCATCATGCGCCGCACGGTGACCTGTACCGCGGGGCTGCCTTCGGGCACGACCGCGTTCGTCCGCTACACCGACGGCTCCCGCCACGAGGTCACGACGGGCCCGGTGAGCGACGCCAGGATGCACCCCGAACAGGGCGGCACCTGGTACCTGAAGGCGGGGGAGACCGCGGGCACCAAACCGCTGTACGAATGCCGCCTCGGGGCCAGGGACCACTTCGTCTCGCTCGACGCCGGGTGCGAGGGCAGCGGGAACGTCATCAAGCACACCGCGGGCTGGATCTACACCAGCCCGCCCGCCGCGCCGAACACGCCGCTCTACCGCTGTCACGCCGGCGGCATCGACGACCACTACGTGTCGATCATGACCGACTGCGAGAAGGCGCCGGGCGCGAAGAACGAAGGCCTGCTCGGCTACGCGCTGACCGGACCGGGGCACTCCGCACCCCCGCACCCCTGACGCCGTCCACAGTGGACTTTTCAGGGGCCGAGGGACCTGCCGTCAGGGGACATCCATCCGGGACCCCGTGCGCGAAGGGGATCGCGCCGGGTCCCGAAGGTGGCTTCGCCGACGCTCGGCGTGCCGGACGGCCCCCGCCGCGGCGACGACGGCGACCACTGTCAGCGGATATCCCATGGCGATCTTCGCGAACGCCAGCCAGCCGGTGAGATCCTCGCCGTAGAGCCAGTTCTGGACGAGGAACCGGGCGCCGAACACCGCCGCGGCGGCCGCGGTCGCCAGGTCGTAGCCGCGCACCGACGACCGGTCGCGCCGCCAGGTCAGGGGCGCCCGGTTCGCGACGCTCCACAGCACGCCCACGAGCGGGCGGCGCACCACGATCGACACCACCAGCGCACCGGCACCTGCCAGCGCCCACCAGATGTCGACGACGAAGTAGCCCTTCGCCGAACCGGTGCGGTAGGCGATGAACGACGCGATCGCGATCCCGGCGAACCCGCCGATCGCGGGGTTGAGCGGCTGCCCGCGGGCGATCCTGAGCACCAGGAACGCCACCGCGATACCGAGGGCGCACCAGATCCCGGCGGCCAGGCCCGCGAACGAGTTGACGATGGCGAAGGTCGTCGGCGGGAGCGCCGAGAAGAACAGGCCCGAGAGCCCGCCCGTCTGCTCCCACAGCGTGGGCGGCCGTTTCGCGGCCGTGTCTTGCGCGAGGGGAGGCATGTGGTCGTGCTCCGTCCGACGGGTTCGGGATCCTCTTCACGCTAAGGTCCCGGTGCGCCGCGAACATCAACCGCATAGTCGAGGCGCCGATGGAAAAGCACTGGTAGCGCCCTTGGGCACGCGAGGAACGGCGGACGGTCAGGGTTCGCGATGGACAAGACGCCCGGCAGCGGAGGGATGGCCTCCGTGACAGACTCACCCGCGACCGCGAAGCTGTTTCGCGGGCAGAGCCGTACCGGGTGAAAGGGGTCCGATGTCCTCGGACGGGCAGGGGCTGGAGGTCGACGGTGCCGTCCGCGCGCTGCTGTTGCTGATGCCGCGCATGGTCGGACGGGTGAAGCGGATCCCGATTCCCGAAGAGCTCCAGTCGCTCTCCCTCGCGCCGCGGCACCTGTCGCTGTTGTCCTACCTGCTCTTCGACGGCGCGATGACGGTCAACGAACTCGCCGAACGGCTCGAAGTGGCGCCGGCCACGGTCAGCTTGATGGTCTCCGAGCTCAGCCGGAAGGGCCTCCTCGCGCGCGAGGAGGATGACGCCGACCGCAGGCGGCGCATCGTCAGCATCACCGACCGGCACCTTCCCGCGATCAAGGAGTGGCTGGCGCAGGGGGCGACCGCGTGGCAGTCGGCGCTGGCGCCCCTCACCCCGGTCGAACGCCGCCTGTTCGTGGACACCTTGCGCGCCTACGAAAGCGCGGTCAGCGGCGAGTCGACTCCCGGATGACGAGCGACGGCTCGTAGACGACCGCACGATGCCCGGGTTGCTCGCCGTCACCGGTCTCGGCGATCAGCAGATCCGCCGCGGTGCGCCCGATCAGCCTCGCCGGCTGGCGGACCGAGGTCAGCGGGACCGCGGCGGCACCGGCGAATTCGATGTCGTCGTAGCCGACGATCGCGACCTCTCCCGGAACCGCGACGCCCGCGCCGACCATCGCCTGGAGCACGCCGAGCGCCAGCAGGTCGTTGGCGCAGAAGACAGCCGTCGGCCGGGGCGTGCGCGCGAGCAGCCGGGTGCCCGCCTCGCGTCCCGACGCCACGTCGAGCGCCGGAACCTCCATTGTGGACAGCTCGGTGCCGGAGCCCGCCAGCGCGGCCTCCAGCCCGTGCCGCCGGTCCCGGCACTGGGCGAGCACCTCGGGCCCGTTGACGAACGCGATCCGGCGATGCCCCGTTTCGAGCAGGTGCCGCCCGGCGAGCATGCCGCCCACGACGTCGTCGACGGACACCGAACTCACCTCGTCCGCGGGTGCGGTGCGGTCGACCAGCACGAACGGGATCCGGCTCCGGCGGAACGCGCACAACGCCCCGGCATCGGTGGTCACCGGGCTCAGCAGCACACCGCGGACCCGCTGCTCGGCGAACATCGAGAGGTAGGACGCCTCGGTGTCGATCTGCTGGGAACTGGTGCAGGTGACGACGTTGAGGCCGGCTTCCCTCGCCGCCTCTTCGGCACCGCGGGCCACGTCGACGAAGAACGGGTTGCCGAGATCGAGCACGAGCAGCCCCAGCACCCTGCTGCGCCCGGCCCGGAGCTGCCGCGCGGACTCGTCGCGCACGTAGCCGAGTTCGTCGATCACGGCGAGCACCTTCGCGCGCGTCGCGTCCGACACCACGTCCGGGCGGTTGACCACGTTGGACACCGTGCCGATGGAAACGCCCGCCCGTCGCGCGACATCCTTGATGCCAACCATGTGTGGCCCCCTTGTCACTCGCCGCAGCGCAGCTTAGCATCGGGATGAAACGTTTCAGTTCGCTATCTTCGGATGTGCTGCCCGGAGCCGAGGAGTTTTCGTGGAACCAGTTTCAGCGGACGCGGTCAAAGCACGTCTGGCCACACAGGCGATCGAAACGCCTTCATGGGCGTACGGGAACTCGGGCACCCGCTTCAAGGTGTTCGCGCAGCAGGGCGTACCCCGCACCGTCGAGGAGAAGATCGACGACGCCGCGCAGGTGCACGCCTTCACCGGGGTGGCGCCGAGCGTGGCGCTGCACATCCCGTGGGACACGGTCGAGGACTACGGCAAACTCGCCGACTACGCCGCGTCGGCGGGAATCCGGCTCGGCACCGTCAACTCCAACGTGTTCCAGGACGACGACTACCGGCTCGGCAGCGTCACCAACCCGGATCCGCGCATCCGCCGCAAGGCCGTGGCGCATCTGCTCGACTGCGTGGACGTGCTGGACGCGACCGGGTCGCGCGATCTGAAGCTGTGGTTCTCCGACGGGACGAACTACCCGGGGCAGGACGACATCAGGGCCCGGCAGGACCGGCTCGCCGAAGCGCTCGCGACCGTCTACACGCGACTCGGCGACGACCAGCGCATGCTGCTCGAATACAAGCTCTTCGAGCCGGCGTTCTACACGATGGACGTGCCCGACTGGGGCACCTCGTACGCGCACTGCCTCGAACTGGGGCCGAAGGCGCGGGTGTGCGTCGACACCGGGCACCACGCGCCGGGGACCAACATCGAGTTCATCGTCGCGTTCCTGCTGCGTGCGGGCAAACTCGGCGCCTTCGACTTCAACTCGCGGTTCTACGCCGACGACGACCTCATGGTCGGCGCCGCCGATCCGTTCCAGCTGTTCCGGATCCTCCACGAGGTGGTGCGCGGCGGCGGGTACGAGCCGTCCGCGGGCGTGGCGTTCATGCTCGATCAATGCCACAACATCGAACCCAAGATCCCCGGCCAGATCCGGTCGGTGTGCAACGTCCAGGAGGCGACCGCGAAGGCGCTGCTCGTCGACACCGCCGCACTCGCCGGGGCGCAGCGCTCCGGCGACGTGATCGCGGCGAACGACGTGCTGATGGACGCCTACCACACCGATGTGCGGCCGATGCTCGCCGAACTGCGCGCTGAACGCGGCCTCGACCCCGATCCGCTGGCCGCCTACCGCCGCTCCGGCTACGCGGAACGGATCGTCGCCGAGCGGATCGGCGGCAGCCAGGCCGGCTGGGGAGCGTGACCGGGGGCGATGGCGCGCGCGGCGGCGACCGGGCATCCTTGAGCACTGCCGGGTAAGTGCGACGAGGGGTGCGAGTGGTGGCCGACCTGTCCGATGTGGAGCGCATGGTGGACGACTGGGAACGCGACGCGGTGGCGAAGTCCCAGCGCTACGCCGAGATGCAGGAGCGGGTCGAGCAGATCTCGATCACCGGCTCGGTGGCCGGCGGCGCGGTGAGCGTGACGGTCGGGCCGAACGGGTTGCCGACCGACGTCGGGATGACCGACGCCGTGCTGCGCATGCGGCCGGACGAGATCGCCGCGAACGTGCTGCGCGCCATGCGGAAGGCGCAGTCGCAGTACCCCGACCGGATGCGGGAGATCGTCGCGGGCACGGTCGGCGACGACGACGCCTCCCGGCACATCGTGGCCACCGCGGAGGAGAACTTCCCGCCCGCGCCGGAGGAGGACGAGGAACCGGCAGCGGAAGCGCCCGGTCGTCAGCTGAGGATCGAAACCGAGGCCGAGGACGAGCCGCCCGCGCCGAAACCGCCGCGACGACCGGAGCCCGGCGGCGCCGGTGAGCACGGCCGCCGCCGGCGTGGCGGTGGTGACGATGGCGACGACGGGGACGACGGGGACTTCGGCGAGGACCAGACGTTCCTCCGGCGGGACTGAGCCTCAGCTCGCGTCCTCACCGGGCGGCCGGGTCCCGAGCAGCCGGTGCGCCCGCAGCGCGACCTGCATGTCGAACTTGGCCGAGGAGCTGGAGAGCTTGTTCCCGAACAGGTCGACGAGCTGGCTCAGCCGGTAGCGGACGGTCTGCGGGTGGATCTTCAGCCTGCCCGCGATCTCCGGAGTGCTGCCGTCGCAGTCGAGCCACGCCAGCAGCGTCTCGCCGAGCCGCACCTGCTGTTTCGGCGTGAGGCCGTCGAGCGGCTCCAGCGCCTGCCGGGTCAGCTCGTCGAGCAGGAACTCGTCGAGCAGCAGCCACAGCTTGGACAGGTGCTCGCCGGCACGGGTGATCGGGGCGTCCTCGACGATCCCGCGGCGGACGAGGTCCATGGTCCGGTACGCCCAGTGCAGGGAGGTGGCCGCGTCGGCGAGCCGCACGCTGGGGCCGACGGCGGCTCGCCAGCCGGTCATCTCGGTGCGCAGCGTGCGCAGATCGCGCGCCGGGTCGGCGGTCACCAGGCACGGCCTGGCGCCTTCGAGGTCGAGCAGCACGTCGTCGGGCACTGACGGCGCCGGGTGTTCGAGGTCGTGGCCGTCGCGCGGTTCCAGCGCGACGACGGTGACCCGGTCCGGCAGCGGCCAGTTCGCCGCGGCCGCCATCGACGCGATCGTCTGGGGTGAGGACGGGGGAGTGGCGAGGATCAGTTCGAGCAGCCGGTGCCGCCTGCGTTCGAGCGTGCCCGCCGCGCGGGCCTGCGCCATCGTGTAGCCCTCGACGGAACAGGACGAGATCTCGTCGACGTAGGCGAAGATCGCTTCGGCGGTGACGCACAGCATCGGCGCCGGGAGGCGCAGCGCCTGGCCGAAGGCCGAGATGTACCGCCAGGCGGCCCTGCCGCCGACCCGGTACGCGGCCTGCAGCGAGTTGAGGCTCCGCCCGTCGAGGAAGACCCGCCTGCCGACCTCCCGGAACAGTTCGACCCAGTCGTCCTCGGCCGCGCGGAGGTCCTCGATGCTGTCGATGCAGCTCACCACCGCTTTTTCGATCGCTCTCGTGATGACCGCGCCGAACTGGCCTTCCAGGGGCTGCGCGTACTCGGGGACCGAACCCTGGATCTCGGTCAGGATCTTCCCGGCGACGGTGCCCATATGCGGGCGGAACCGCTTGGCGACGTCCGCCGGGAGGGAGAACCACAAGGTGAGCGCGGGACTCGCGGAGGCGGTTCCCCGCTCGGGGGCCGCCTCCGGGCGGCGGATCCGGCTGCTGGCGGGATGGTTCATGCTGCGTTCCCCACTTCCACGTCGAAGCGGCGTTCGGTCCCCGTGCCCGGCCTCGCGGCGGACGCCGGGCACCGTTGCCATGCACTCACGGCCGGTTCCGTTTGGCAACAGCCGGAAGTCGTTCACGGTCCACAATCGTGTCAGAGTGCGCATTCGCGGTGCCGCTGTTCGATGGATGATGACAATTTTCCGGGACGCGCGAGGAACGGGCGACGCCGAATCTCATCGACGGCGGCCGCGCGTGCGGGCGACCGGGCACTGTGCCCTGGTTAGTGCGGCAGGACCGGAAATCTCGTTCCCGGGTGACAAGGGTGCAGTTGTTCGTTGGTGGGCGGCGCGGCGCGCTGCTACCGTGTTACTCGCCAGTAAACAACGGGCCGGAAAGCCCCTTGCTCCCTCATTCTCTCGCACTATTCGCGGGAACGGTGACCATGGCTGCCCGAATTCAGGTCGTCTCACCCGAAGGGTTTTCAAGGCATGCGACGGACGAAATGCGGAAGACCCTGGTCGCCGGGCGGCGGCGCCAACGGCGGTATCCCGGTCCCCGGTGGCTACCCGTCGAATACCGCGACGTCGGCGACCAGCCGTGCTCGTCGTGCCCTCGCCGGTCGATGAGGTGCCGGGAGCCGGGCTAGTGCGGACGGCCGTGGCCCCCGTGGTCGTTTGCGCGGAAGGACAAGCCCTCCTGGCTCAACGGGCAATGCGGCGGCCTTCGAGAGGTGGCACAGTGATCATCCGCGGCCGAAGTCGACTGGTGGCTTTCGGCAGGGTAAGGCGGGAACGTGCTCCGTTCGCGTGGGGAACCCGGGGATGGCGCGGCTTTCACCGGCGCCATCCCCGGCCGCTACCGGGCCGGCGACCTCGCTACGACAGCAGCGCCTGCAGTTCGAGTACCGCCTCGGTGAGCTTGGCCGCGAACTGGTGCATTTCGTCGGCCACCGGCAACGGCGTGCTCAGGTAGATGTTCCACCGGTCGGGGAGCAGCACGTAGGCGACGCCGATGCACTGGGTGCTGGTGGAGCCGAAGCCGAAGTACTGGATGTGCTCCGACGGCGCCGAGCTGGTGCTGAGGTAGTCGTCCCGCATCTTCAGCCAGCCGGGCGTTTCGTACAGGGCGAGCGGTTCCTCGCCGCCCTGCCGCCGGTGGATGAGCTGTAGCTCCCACAGGTGCTGCTCGGGGACCTGGCCGGCCTGGCACTCCTTCGCCCGTGCGACGTGCCGGCGTGCGGCCTCGTGGAACGCCGCCTTCTTGGCCTCCCGGTCCGCGCCCGGATCGTCCATTGTGGAAACGAACGCCAGCACCTCCGGGGTGACCACGCGCATCGCTTCGGTGCGGCCGTTCTGGTACTGCCTCGTCGCGATCGACTCGTAGGTCGCACCGGTGAAACCCTTGCTGCGCTTGTGCGCGAGCTGGTAGGCGAGCTGGGCGAAGGCATCCGGTGACGAGCCGAGCGCCTTCGCCTGGTTGGTGCCGAAGTCCTCGAACGACACCGTAGTGGTGGCGGTGGCGGCACCGTAGGCGGCGAACGCCTCGGCGGCGGCCGTCACGTCGGCGCGCAGGGCCTCGTCGAGGACGAAGTCGACCGGTTCGATCGCGGGCAAGCCCTGCGAGGTCGCGCCGGACGCGGCCGAGTGCTCCTCGGGAGCCCCGTTCAGCAAGGTGTCGACGAAGCTCAGGATCGTCGTGCCGTCGAGGCCGCAGTGCTCGACGTTGATCCCGGCGTTGCCGTCTTCGAACACCACGAACGACACGGCCTTGTCGAACCACCGGTTGCCGCGGTCGCCGTACAGGAGTTCGTCGCAGGCCTGCTGGGTGTCCCGCGGTGCGAAGTCCTCGAGGCACACGCAGAACAACGCCGTCTCGATCGTGTCCAGCGCCTCGGCGTTGGCCGGGTCGAGCGCGATCAGCGACTGGCGGGAGGCCGCCCACTCCGCCCGCGCCTTCGTGGTCAGGTGCCCGACGGCGTCGCCGACCGGGTTCTCGTTCGCGGCGGCCTTCTTGACGGCTTCCAGCCCGGCGGAGAGGTCGTCGAGGTCGTACGGGACACCGTCGGGTCCCAGCACGTCCATGCGGATCATGTTGCCGCGGCAGAACACCACGATGTGCCGTGCCGTCGACGGGCCGGGCTCGGCGTCGCTGTAGGGCGCCCGGACGGTGTCCAGCACCTCGCCGGGAATGCGGGTGGCGGAGAACAGGAACTTGTTCTGCGCCATGGACAACGCCTGACCGCGCTGGATGATCGGCGGGATCAGCTCGTCGTCGAGCTTGCGCTTGTACCCCACCGCGCCCGCGATCAGCCCCGCCGCGCGCTCGATCTGGGACTGGCCGGACGCGGCGAAGAGGAAGAAGAAGTTCGCGTTGAGCGCGATCCGGTCACGGCGGCCGAGGTAGCGGTACGGCCAGAACGTGTCGAGCCAGCTCTCCACGCCGTCGCTGGAGTTGTAGCGTTCGAGCTCAGCCTGCAGCTTGCGCGCGAGTCCGCCTTCGTGCAGGAACGCGGCGACCGCGTTCTCGGTGACGGCCAGCTCGTCCGGCGTCAGCAGCGGTCCGCACCACGCGAGGAACTTCTCGCAGCTGTCCTCCAGCGTGGGCAGCGGCACCCTCGGCAACCGGCTCTCGTTGCCGAACGTGCGGGTCGACCATTCCTGGCTGCTTGTCACTGTCATCCTCGGTGTCACTCGATGTCTTCGGCTGGTTCCGGTCCGCTCGGCGGAAACCCTAGTCGAGCAGCGTGTCGCCGCGCACAGACCGTCGCGCGGCGGCGAGATGGGCGGGCAGCACCCTGCCGAAGAGCTGCCTCGTGCGCTCGACGCTGCCGATCACGCCCTGCCGCTCGCTGTAGGCGAAGATCGCGGAGTGCCGTGCCGTCGTGCCGTGCACGGCCGTGACGCGGTGCAGCGAGTAGCGGCCCTTGAACAGCTGAAGGTCACCCGGCCGCAGCGTCAGCTCGCGAACCAGCCGCCCGCCGTCGCCGTCCAGCACGGACCGGACGTCGTCGAAGTTCTCGGCCTCGGCGGAGCGGATGTTCGGGCAGTACTCGAACGCGCCGCCGGTTTCGGAGTCCTGGGTCAGCATGCTGACGGTGAACTCGTTGACGTCGAAGTGCCACGGGTGCGACATGCCCGGTTCCACCACGTTGAGCACCAGCCCGGACAGCGGGTCGGCGAGTTCGTGCACGAGGGGCAGTTCGAAGCAGTCCGCGACGAAGCGCCGGAACACGGCGCTGGTGTAGAGCCGCTGGACGATCGCGCCCGCCGGGATGCGGTCACGCGCGACGAAGGCGTTGCCGCGTTCCATCGTCATCCGGCCGGGGTGGCCCTCCGGCAGCGGCGTGTCCGTCGCGATGTTGTACGCGTTGACGATCTCGCTGTCGAAGTGCGCCGACGGCGCGAGCTCCGCGCATTCGGCGCGCAGCACGTCGAGCAGTGCGGGCCGGACGAAGTCCCGCAGCACGCTGCAGCCGTCGCGACGGAGGTCGTCGCGTACCGCCGACACCGTCTCGGCCAAGGCGCCGCCGGACTCGATCAGCGGGTACCTCGTGGTGTCGACGACTTCCGCGATGCCTGCCGGATCGGTCGTCTCCAGGATCGCCGAGCCGCCACTGCGTCGTGACTGGTGCGCTGCCAAGGTCCCTACCTCCGCTGGGTGAGCCGCGTTTCGCCATCCGGGTTTAGCACAGGGAAAGGACCCGTTTCCCGGTCGTGAACGCGTTTGTGACACCTGCCACGCGGACGACTCGCCGAACTGTCGCCGTAATGGCGGTTGTCAAGATCGCCGAGTACCGATAGAGGTCGTTCCTGGTGGCCGGATGGTCCAGTACAGGGGTCCGAATGCCCGTTCGCGAATCTGGAATTGTATCTTCGGTATCAACCAGAACGCGGACAGTTTGCCATGTCCGGGAAACCGGAAATATCCGCCGAGTGGGCACTGGTGATTCCGCCGCCCGTCGTCACCGCGTGCCGGGGTCGTGACGGCGAAATTGTTGCGCCCTTCGCATCGTGGTGCGCAGGGTGCTGCCACACTCAGTCAGGAACGGATTGCCTCAAGGGAGGATGTGATCGGACGTGCGGGTCACGTAAATGCCGATATCTCTACCGAGGGTGAATGAATGCGCTGCCGGTTGCGCCGAAAGTGTGAACTGGCCGGAGATGACGAACGCGTGTCCTTCAGTCGTTCCCGGACGCCGGCGACGGCCGCCGCGACCGACCTACCACGCGGTATGCCGCGTTCACGGGCTCGTACGCGCCTCGTTCGAGGGTCCGCCCCTGCTATACAACGGGTGAAACCGCACGTCATGCCATCGCCGCATTGATTGTTGCCACTGTGCTGCCATAGATTGATCGCCAGGCGGTTTCGCGGACGATCAACGTCGATTTTTCGCGAACACCGTCCGAGTCGGGGCAAACGATCGAGATACGACGGTTCGGTGGCCGGTACCGCGCTGCGTGCGGCCGTTCCACCGATTTCACCGGCTCCCGGGGTGCGCCACGCGGAAGCGTGCGCACGCGCTTTTCGACCACCGTGATCTTCGTGTACGGCCGAACCCTGGAGTGATACGGAATGACGGATCTGACCTCGCATCCCGCGCAGGCTTTCGGTGCGGATCCCTTGCAGGTGCGGGACACCGACCACTACACCGACGAGTACGTGACCGGCTTCGTGGAGAAGTGGGACGAGCTCATCGACTGGAAGAAACGGTACGAGAGCGAAGGAAGCTTCTTCGTCGACCTGCTCAAGTCACGGCGGGTGAAATCGGTGCTCGACGTGGCGACCGGGACAGGGTTCCATTCGGTGCGGCTCCTCGAAGAGGGGTTCGAGACGGTGAGCGTCGACGGCAGCCCGGAAATGCTCGTCAAGGCGTTCGAAAACGGGAAGAACTACGGCGGCCACATCCTGCAGGTGGTGCACGCGGACTGGCGGTGGCTCAACCGGGACGTGCACGGCGAGTTCGACGCGGTGATCTGCCTCGGGAACTCCTTCACGCACCTGTTCTCCGAGCGCGACCGGCGCAAGGCGCTCGCCGAGTTCTACGCCGTGCTCAAGCACGACGGGATCCTGATCCTCGATCAGCGCAACTACGACGCGATCCTCGACAACGGGTTTTCCAGCAAGCACACGTACTACTACTGCGGGGACGCGGTGACCGCGGAACCGGAGTACATCGACGAGGGGCTGGCCAGGTTCCGGTACAGCTTCCCCGACCACTCCCAGTTCCACCTGAACATGTACCCGCTGCGCAAGGACTACGTCCGGCGCCTGCTCCGCGAGGTGGGATTCCAGCGCCTCGAAACCTACGGCGACTTCCAGGACACCTTCGCCGAGGACGAACCCGATTTCCTCATCCACGTCGCGGAGAAGAGTTACGTGAAGAGCGCAGAGGACGGCAGCACCTATTCGGCAGCGGTCACCGTCGCCCGTGACTACTACAACTCCGAGGACGCGGACAACTTCTACTTCACCATCTGGGGCGGCGAAGACATCCACATCGGACTCTACGACCGCCCCGGCGAGGAGATCGCGACGGCGAGCCGCCGGACGGTGGAACGGATGGCGGGCACCCTGCCGCTCACCGAGGCGAGCGCGGTACTGGACATCGGCTCCGGGTACGGCGGCGCGGCGAGGTACCTGGCCAGTACGTACGGCTGCCGGGTGTGGTGCCTGAACCTCAGCGAGGTGGAGAACGCCCGCAACCGCGCCCTGAACGCCGAGCAGGGACTGACCGGCCTGATCGAGGTGGTCGACGGCTCGTTCGAGGACCTGCCGTTCGAGGACAACCACTTCGACGCGGTGTGGTCGCAGGACGCGATGCTGCACAGCGGTGACCGCGTGCGGGTGCTGCAGGAGGTGTCCCGCGTGCTCAAACCGCGTGGCGACCTGGTGTTCACCGACCCGATGGCCTCGGACTCCGCCGGGCGCGGCGCACTTCGCCCGATACTGGACCGCCTGCACCTGGAGTCCATGGGATCACCGGGGTTCTACCGCCGCGAACTCAACCGGCTCGGTGTCAGCAGCCTGGAGTTCGAGGACCACACCGCCCAGGTTCCGACGCACTACGCCCGCGTGCTCGAAGAGACCGAGCGAGCCGAGCCCCAGCTCGCGGGCAGCGTCAGCGACGAATACCTGACCAGGATGAAGATCGGGCTGCGGCACTGGGTCGAGGGCGGGCACGCGGGGAACCTCGCGTGGGGAATCTTCCACGCCACGTTCTGAGCGGGCGCCACGACATTCGAGGACAACCGAGAGCGAAGGATCGAAGCGTGCGGAATGCGGGCAAGAGGCTGTTCACCAGTGAGTCGGTGACCGAGGGGCACCCGGACAAGATGTGCGACGCGATCAGCGACAGCGTGCTCGACGCGATGCTCGCGCTCGATCCGCGCAGCAGGGTCGCGGTGGAGTCGATGATCACGACCGGGCAGGTGCACGTCGCGGGGGAGGTGACCACCGAGGCGTACGTCGACGTGCCTTCTCTGGTGCGCGAGAAGATCCTGGACATCGGATACGACAGTTCCGCCAAGGGTTTCGACGGAGCCTCGTGCGGGGTGAACGTCGCGATCGGGTCGCAGTCGCCGGACATCGCGCAGGGCGTCGACACGGCGTACGAATCGCGGCTGGAAAGCGCGCTGGACGAGATCGACCGCCAGGGCGCGGGCGACCAGGGCCTGATGTTCGGCTACGCGTGCTCGGACACCCCGGAGCTGATGCCGCTGCCGATCGCGCTCGCGCACCGGCTTTCCCGGCGGCTGACCGAAACGCGCCGGAGCGGGGCGATCCCGTACCTGCGGCCCGACGGCAAGACGCAGGTGACCATCGAATACGCGGGTGATCGCCCGGTGCGCCTCGACACCGTGGTGATTTCCAGCCAGCACGCCGAGGGCATCGACCTGGACCGCATGCTCGCGGTGGACGTGGGCGAGCAGGTGATCGCGCCGGAGATCGAGTCGCTCGGGCTCGACCCCGGCGAGCCGGTCGTGCTGGTGAACCCGACCGGGCGGTTCGTGGTCGGCGGCCCGATGGGCGACGCGGGGCTGACCGGGCGCAAGATCATCGTGGACACCTACGGCGGGATGGCGCGCCACGGCGGTGGCGCGTTCTCCGGCAAGGACCCGTCCAAAGTGGACAGGTCGGCCGCGTACGCGATGCGGTGGGTGGCGAAGAACGTGGTCGCGGCCGGGCTGGCCGAGCGGGCGGAGATCCAGGTCGCCTACGCGATCGGCAAGGCGGCCCCGGTCGGCCTCTTCGTCGAGACGTTCGGCACCGAGAAGGCGGCGCCGGAGAAGATCCAGGCCGCCATCGCCGCCGTGTTCGACCTGCGGCCGGCCGCGATCATCCGCGACCTCGACCTGCTGCGCCCCATCTACGCGCCCACCGCGGCCTACGGGCACTTCGGCAGGGAGGACCTCGACCTGCCGTGGGAGCGCACCGACCGCGCCGCCGACCTCAAGGACGCCGCGAAGGCGTAGTGGTGCGGGGCGGTGCCGGGTGGCGGAAGCGTGGAGCCGCCGGGGCCCTGAAGAACGCCTTCGCGGCGTCAGGTTCCCCTTCAGGGCAGGCGCGGCGGACCTCGCCTTGACCTCCCCGAGAGCAGTTTCGGGGCGGCTGGGCGCGTGTCGGTCAGGCGATGAAGCCGGCGGACTTCAGCCAGTCGCGGGCGACCGCGTTGGGCTTCTGGCCGTCGACGCTCACCTTCTTATTCAGCTCGGTGAGCGTGCCGGTGTCGAGCTTGGCCGCGATGCCGTCGAAGACCTGCTGAAGCTGCGGGTACTTCTGCGCGATCGGCGTCGCGACGCTGATCGCGGGGTTGTAGATCGGGAAGAACTTCTTGTCGTCTTCCAGCAGGCCGAGCTGCTGCGCGACCACCCGGCCGTCGGTCGCGGCGACGGAGCCGAACTTGCAGGTGTCGCCCTTGCCGACGCTCGGGTACACCACGGCGTCGTTGAGCAGGTGCTCCTGGCCGGGCGGCAGGGCGAACCCGTACGCCTTCGCCAAACCGGGGAAGCCGTCGTCGCGGCTCTTGAACTCCGAGCCGATGCACGTCGAGGCCGCGGCGGGGTTGGTCTTGATCAGGTTCGCGTAGTCCGACAGCGTCTTCACACCGGTTTGCTGCTGCGCCGCCTTGTTGACCGCGATCGCGTAGGTGTCGTTGGCGGGTGAGCGCGACCACCAGGTGATGTTGTTCGCCGCGTCGGCCTTCTTCACCTCGTCGAACTGGGCCTGTGGTTCGGGGATTCCCTTGGTCTGCTTGAGGAAGCTGACCCATGCGGTGCCGGTGTACTCCCAGTACAGGTCCACCGCGCCGCTGGTCAGCGCCTGGCGGACGTTGCTGGAGCCGGTGATGTTCGTCTTGTCCTCGGGGTCGGCGCCCGCCGCCTGCAGCGCGACCAGTGCGATCTGGCCGAGCAGGAGCTGTTCGTCGAACTCCTTGGAGCTGACCCTGATCTTCGCCCCGCTCAGCGCGTCGATCTTCTTGATCGAGCCGTCGCCGACCTTCGCCTGGTCGTCGTTCTTGCTGATCGTGCAGCCCGCGGCCAGCGCGGTGACCGCGGCGACGGCGAGCAGGGCTGCCAGTGGGCGTCGGATGCGCATGGCGGAACTTCCTTCGGATCGAAAGGGACGGGGTCACAGGCCGCGGGGTTTCAGCACCTCCTCGGCGAGGAGCCCCAGCCAGTCGGCGAACAAGGCGAGCGCGGCGACGATGATGCCGAACGACAGGCTCAGCATCGGCCGGTAGAGCCCGATGCCCGCGACGAGCCCGCCGCCGAGCCCGCCGCCGTCGATGAACGTGGCCAGCGTCGCGCTCGCGACGGTCAGCACGAGCGCGGTCCGGATGCCCGCCAGGATCACCGGGACCGCGAGCGGCAGTTCGATGCGGCGCAGCACCGCGAGCCGGGACAGGCCCATCCCGCGTGCCGCGTCGATCACGCCGGTGTCGACGCCTTCGAGGCCGACGATCGTGTTGCGCAGCACCGGAAGCGTCGCGTACACGACGAGCGCGATCACGGCCGTGGTGGTGCCGGTGCCGACCCACAGCGCGAGCAGCACGACGAGCCCGATCGACGGGATCGCCTGGCCGAGGTTGCCGAGCGCGAGCCCGACCGGCCGGATCCAGCGCGCGCCGGGCCTGGTCAGCAGTATCCCGAGCGGCACCGCGATGACGACGGTGAACAGCGTCGAAATGAGCGTCAGCACGACGTGGTCGGCGAGTTCGGCGGCGATCTCGCCGCCGTTGAGGTAGCGGCCTTCGATCGAGTCGATCGGCTGCGCGTGGACGACGAGGTAGAGGGCGAGCATCGCGACGGCGAGGAGCACCGGCCGCACGATCAGCCCGCGCCAGTTCCGCCGTCGCCGCGCGGCGGCGGGCACCGCGGCGTCGTCGGGGTCGGGCGTCGGCGGGCGGTCCGCGGCGAGCCGGCTCGGCGGCAGCGCGGACACGATCCGGTCGAGGTCGCAGGTGCCGAGGACGGCGCCGTCCCGGGTGACCCGCACGGTGCCTTCGCCGGTGCGGAGCATGGTGTCGAGGGTGTCGTGCAGTGTCGTGCCCGCGGCGACCTCGGGTAGCGCGCCGTCGACGTCCGCGCCGAGGTCGATCTCGTCGAGCTGGATCAGCGCGAGCCGTTTGAGCTGGGCCCCGGACCCGATGAAGCTGGCGACGTAGTCGTCGGCCGGTGCGGTGAGGATCGCCGACGGGGTGTCGTACTGGGCGAGCACCGACCGCGGCCGCAGGACCGCGATCCGATCGCCCATCTTGAGTGCTTCGTCGAAGTCGTGGGTGACGAACACGACCGTCTTGCCGACCTCGCGCTGCAGCCGGAGGAACTCGTCCTGCAGGCGCGCGCGAGTGATCGGGTCGGTCGACCCGAACGGCTCGTCCATCAGCATGACCGGCGGGTCCGCCGCCATCGCCCTGGCGACGCCGACCCGCTGCTGCTGGCCGCCGGAGAGCTGCCCAGGGTAGCGGCGGGCGTGCTCGGTGGACAGTCCCACCACCGCGAGCAGTTCGCCGACCCTCGCCGCGATCCGGTCGCGCGTCCAGCCGAGCACCTTCGGCACCACGCCGATGTTCGCGGCCACGCGGAGATGGGGGAAGAGCCCGGTCTGCTGGATGACGTAGCCGGTGTTGCGGCGGTGCTCGTCGGCGTCGAGCGCCCGCACGTCCGTGCCGCCGACGGTGATGCCGCCGGAGGACGGCTCGATCATCCGGTTGATCATCTTCATCGTGGTGGTCTTGCCGCAGCCGGACGGCCCGACGAGCACCACGATCTCGCCCGCGGGGATCCGCATGGTCACGTTGTCGACCGCGGGATTCGCCGAACCGGGGTAGAGCTTGCTGACGCCGGTGAGTTCGATCGTCTCGCCGCCGCGGCCCGCTGCTTCGCCCGGCTTCCCGGCGAGGACGGCGGGCGCGCGCCGGAGCGTGGTCAGCTTGCCGAGCACCACGTAGGCCAGGTCGAACAGCAGCGCCAGCACGACGATGCCGAGCGTCCCGGTGAGCACCTGGTTCAGCGAGTTGACCGAACCGAAGCGCCCGAGCCCGTCGAAGATCTCGTTGCCGAGGCCGGGCCCCTTGACGTAGGCGCCGATCGCCGCGATCCCGATGGTGATCTGGGTGGACACGCGGATCCCGGACAGGATCACCGGCCACGCCAGCGGCATGCGCACGCGCCACAGCAGCCGCACCCTGCCCAGTCCCATGCCGCGGCCCGCTTCGATGATCGCCCTGTCCACCCCGCGCAGGCCGACGATGGTGTTGCGGGTGATCGGCAGCAGCGCGTAGAGCGACAGCGCGATCAGCACGTTGGTCAGGCCGAGCCCGAACGGGCCGATCAGGATGCCGAGCAGTGCGATCGAGGGGATGGTCAGGAACGCGGCGGTGGTGGTCGTGGCGAGGGAGGCGAGCGCGGGCCGCTGGTAGGTGAGGACGCCGACGGTCACGCCGACCAGCACCGCGATGGCCATCGCGGCCAGGGTCAGGTCGACGTGCAGGATCGCGTCGTTGACGACGTCGACCCAGTTCTGCGCGAGGTAGTCGAACAGGTCCAGCGGTCTGCTCCCTCCGGCCGGTCCGCCCCCAGCGAGCCCCGGCCGCGACCAGCTAACCAGGTTCGGCCGCGTCAGGGAAACCGCGCGGCCGCCTTGGCGCGTCGAAGGGTGAGGTCAGCGGGCGAACCGCACGCCGGTGATAATGACGGGCGTGAGCAGGGTGCAGCTGGTGGAGGAGTACGGGCCCGCGTGGTCGTCCGGGCCGTATGAACGGGGAACCGACGGGCCGAGGGTGATCGTCGTCGGGGTGGACGGGTCGCCGACCGCGTTGCGGGCGGGCTCGTACGCGGCGGGGCTGGCGCGGCGCCAGGGCTCCCGGCTGGTGGTCGTGTACGTCGCGGCGCCGTCGATGTGGACCGGGCTGGCCGCGGCGGGCGGTGCCGACGTCGAACAGCAGACCTTCGAGGAGATCATCGAGCAGTTGCGCGAGGAACTGCGCCCGCGCGCCGAGGAGCTCGGCGTGTCCATGACCTTCATGGTGCTGCGCGGCGAGGTGTTCCCCGAACTGCGCGACGCGGCCACCGAAGCGAACGCCGACATGGTGGTCATCGGCGCTTCCGAGCAGGCCGGCCACCGGCTCGTCGGCTCGGTGGCCAGCCGCATGGTGCGCGCCGCGACCTGGCCGGTCGTCGTGGTGCCCTGACCGTCCTCATCGGATGGACCTGCTTGGACGGACACCCTGGGCTTGCGGTCAGGGCAGCGGTTCGGCGGGGCAGTGCAGGCCGGGCGGTGGCGTGGTGCCGCGGGTGAAGTAGGCCGTGACCACGTCGCGCATGCACTGCCCGCGCACGGCGGCACCGTGGCCCATCCCGTCGTAGGTGACGAGGGTGGATCCGGTGATCTGGGCCGCGACGCGCGCGGCTCCGTCGTGCGGGGTCGAGTCGTCGTAGCGGGAGTTGGTCACCAGTACCGGCGGTGCGCCGGTCACCTCGAGCCGGTGCGGCGGGTTGGCCGTGGCGAACGGCGGGTTGGCGCAGAGCTGGGGGACACCGTGCCAGCCGGTCTTCACCTCCGGTGCGGCGGCCGCCTTCCTCGCGGCGATGTCGCGGAGCGCGGCGTACGAGCCGATCGAACTTCGGTGATCGGCGCAGTAGAGGTAGATCGGCAGCGCGTCCGCCGACGGCGGATCGGCGCGTTCCGGTGACGAAGCCGCCGGAACCGTGACGAGCCGCGCGATCCGGTCCGCGGTCTCGGCCACGCCCGCGTTCCCGAGCGGTTCGAGGATGCGGCGGGCCAGGCCGCCCCGGTCGAGCAGGTGGCCCTGGTCGTCGGGATCGGCCAGTTTTCCTTGGTCCGCCTTGGCATACAGCGCGGCGACGAACGCGCGCACGGGCTTGCCGTGCAGCGGGCAGGCGGTGCTCCGGTCGCACCAGCGGACGAAGTAGGAGAACGAATCCTCGGCCGCGGCGGCGCCGGTGACCTCGGTCCGCACGGTGTCCGCGCTGTGGTCGACCACGGCGTCGAGCACCATGGCCCGGATGCGGTCCCCGAAGAGTTCCGCGTACATCTCGCCGACGACCGTGCCGTACGACAGCGCGTAGACGTTCAGCTTTTCCTCGCCAAGGAACGCGCGAAGGGCGTCGAGATCCCGCGCCTGCGTCCGGCTGTCGAGGTGGTCGACAACCGGTCCGGTCCGTTCGCGGCAGCTCGAACCCAGCGCGGCCTGTGCGTCGAGCAGCCGCGTGAACTCGGCCTGATCGCGCGGGGCGGAGTCACCGAGCGCCCCGGCGAGGTTCGCGTCGCACCGGACCGGGCTGCTTCTCCGCACACCGCGCGGATCGAAGCTGACCACATCGAATTTCGCGGCCTGCTCCGGCGGGAACATCAGGCCGAAGAGCTGGTCGTTCGTCATGGCGTCGACACCGGAACTGCCGGGCCCGGCCGGTGCGTACACGAGCGAGCCGGCGCGTGCCGCGGGATCGGTCGCGCGGTGCCTCGCCACCGCGATGCCGATCGACGGCCCGGCAGGATCCGCCCAGTCGACCGGTACCCGCATCGTGGCGCACTCGCTGTTGGGGTTCTCCTGGCACGGACGCCATGCGGTGGTGGCAGTGGCGGGCACGACGGCGCAGCTCGACGCGAGCGCTCCCGCCACGGCGAGCGCGCGAAACCGTGTCTTCACGATGATCCCTTCCTCGGTGATGTCACCGAGGGTGCCGGGACTTCGACGCCGCGGCCTCCGCTTCGAGGCCGGACCACCTCGTCCCCGAGGCCGGGATCATCCCCGGTCGCGAGTAACTGCTCGACAAGCAGAGCGAGCCGTGCCACCTGCGCCTCGCGGGGGAGCCGTCCACCTCTGGTGAGCGGCGCTCGCTTGCGGCGCCACCGCGCTGGTCGTGCTCGTCGGCGCGCTCCTGCTCGCCACCGGCTGATGACGTGCTTCTAGTTCGGGCGCTGTTCGTGCAGGCCGAGCATGTCCAGCAGGTCCGCGCATTCGGCACGGTCCTGGGCGTGGGCGGCCACCGTCAGCGCCGCCTTGCGCAGCTCGTCGGCCGCTTCGGGGTTTTCGGTGAGATCGGGCGCGGGGTGCAGCTGGTCGGTGGTGATGGTTCTCATCGGCGTGCCTCCTCGGGTAGTCACCTCTCTCGGGGGACTACCCGATCCACGGGAAATGACGCGTCACCGCAGAAGCACGGGTAGCGCGGTGAGCCGCGCGCCTTGGATACCGCCGAGATCCCGCTGGCGCAGCGCGCTTTTCGGCACCGCGAGCGCGGCGTGCGGAAACGTGGTCCGGAGCACTTCGGCGGCGACGCGGAGTTCGAGCCTCGCGAGATGCGCGCCGACGCAGTAGTGCGGGCCCGCGCCGAAGGTCAGGTCCGGGTGGGCGATGTCGGCGTTGATGCCCCGGATGTCGACGAGTACGGGGGAGCGGGCCGGTAGCCGGACGCCCGCGATCTCGACCTCGGTCGCGGTGAACCGCCACAGCGTGAACGGTGCGGGCGGGTGCCGTCGCAGGGTCTCGTCCACCAGCGAGCCGAGTGCTTCGGCCGGGACGTCGGCGTCGAGCGTGCGCGCGAGCACGAAGCCGATCGCGGCGTCCGTGGTGAGCTGCCCGGCGAAGATGAGGGTGAACACGAGGTAGTGCAGCTGGTCCTCGGTGAGATCCGCCGGAACCCGGTCGCGCAGTTCCGCGGCGAGACCGTCGCGGCCTTCGGCGAGCCCGGCCGCGGCGATGGCCGAAAAGGTGGCCATGGCACGGGGACCGTTCCCGCTGAGCATGTCCCGGCAGGCGCCGATCGCGTCGTCGACGCGATCGAGCGGGATGCCGAGCAGGTCGAGCAGGACGGTCAACGGGTACCGCGTCGCGAAATCGGCCATCAGGTCGACCGGTTCCCCCGATGCGGCCAGCGCGGTGAGCAGTTCGGTGGCGATCGCGGTGATCCGCCCGGTGCGTTCCCGCGTGCGCTTCGCGGTGAACAGCGGGGAATGCGCGCGGCGCAGCCGAAGGTGCTCGTCGCCGTCGAGGGTGGTGAGCGACAGTTGTTGCGCGGCGGTCGGTTCGAGCTCCGCGTGCGCCCAGCACGGTGGCGCACCGGCGGTGTCCTTGATGATCCGGGGATCGTTGAGGACCTCGCGCGCGAGGGTGGCGTCGGTGACGATCCACGCCGGACCGCCCGCCGGTGCCTCGGTGCGGACGATCGGACCGGCGGCGCGGAGTGCCGATCGCGTGCGGTCGGGATCGTCGACGGCGCGGGTGACCGGTTCGAACGGCGTGCTGTCGAGGTGGGCCACGAGTCCTCCAAGAATAGCTTCACCATGAAGTGATTTCATGAGGAAGGTAATCTGGTCCCGGGTAAGTTGTCAACGCGACCACAGGGAGAACAGCGATGGAACGGACCGAGGGCGGCGAGACGGCCGTGCACCGCGAGCGGCTCCTCGACGGGCTCAGGGCGTTCGGTGCGAGCTACACCGAACTCACCCGGCGCTTCGCGGGTTTCCTCGGCCTGCACGCGACCGACGCCGCCGCGCTCGCGGAGATCCTTTACGCCGAGGACAAGGGCGTCCCGCTGTCGCCGGCGCGGCTCGCCGAGCGCGTGTCGCTGACCTCCGGAGCGACCACCAACCTGCTCAACCGCCTCGAACGGGCCGGGCACGTGGTCCGGGTTCGCGATCAGGCCGACCGGCGCGTGGTGACCCTGCGCGCCAGCCCGGAGATCCAAGGTCCCGCGCAGGAGTTCTTCGGGGGGCTCCTCGTGGACCCCATCGACGCGCTGGTTTCCCAGTACTCGCCGGAGACGCTGGCGGAGTTCGAAGGGTTCCTCGCGCGGTTGCGCGGCACCATGAGCGCCGTGCTGGCCGAGGACACCACCGCCGGCTGAGCGGGCCTGCTTTCGTTCGGCAGGGCGAAAACGACGGGTCCGGTGCCGGGAAGCTGAATTCGGCCGTCGATTCTCGGCGGCCCTGATTCGTGCTACTTTCGTATTGTTTGAAAGTGGATTTCGCGGACCGGATTGGTGCGTGGTCACTACTGCCGTGCTCAACGGAGTAGCGAATGTTGCGCTGTTCGGCTTCTTGTTCGGTGTCGGCCGGTCACGTTTGGATGAGCTGCACTGTTCCCGTGTTCTGTTCTTTCCTGCATCAGGATGAAGGGCGATGAAGTGGGCAGATTTTCGAAGAGAAAGCTGAGCGTGGTCGCCGTCGCCGCGCTCGCGGTGACGATGGCCGTGCCGGTCGGTTCCGCCGTCGCGGCACCGGCCGTCCCGGTCCCCGCGGCCTCCGGGGCCTCCGCCTCCGGTGAGGGGGCCGGCCTGCCGGACGACCGCCCGTCCCCCGAAGCGAAGGCCCAGCGCCAGCGCGCCGCGGACACGCTGGAACGGGAAATCCTCTCCGGCGGCCGCCAGAGCCGCGCGAACGGCGATCCGGGGACCGTGGACTCGCTGAAGATCAGCGGGACGCACAAGGTGTTCGTGCTCGCGGTGGAGTTCGGGGACCAGACGGCGCCCGAGATCGGCGGACCGGTGGGCCCGGTGCACAACAACATCCCGAAGCCGGACCCGAAGAAGGACAACGGCACCTACTGGGTGCCCGACTTCAACCAGGCGCACTACCAGAAAGTGCTGTTCGGTGACCAGCAGCCGTCGTTCAAGGACTTCTACCGGCAGCAGTCGCAGGGCCGGTTCGGGGTCGACGGCGAGGTGACCAACTGGGTCAAACTGCCCTACAGCGAAGCCTATTACACGGCGCAGGACACGATGGACAAGCTCATTTCGGATGGTTTCGCGGGATGGGTCGCCCAGCGCAAGGCGGGCGGCGCGACCGACGCCGACATCAACAAGGAGCTTGCCCAGTACGACAAGTGGAACCGCGCCAAGCACCTCGACCAGCCGGACGGTCAGCTCGACCACCTGATGGTCCTGCACGCGGGCGTCGGCGCCGAGACCTTCGGGAGCCATCTCGACCCGCGGGTCAAGGAGGTCATCTGGTCGCACTCCAGCGCGACGGACAAGCCGGTCGCGATCGGCGCCAGCGGGGTGGCGGCGAGCGACTACACGATCGAACCGGAGAACGCCGGTGTCGGCGTGCTCGCCCACGAGTTCGGCCACGACCTCGGTCTGCCCGACTTCTACGACTACAGCGGCAACGGCTGCGCCGAGGACCCGCTGGCCTGCCAGGACAACGCCACCGGGTTCTGGTCGGTGATGAGCGGCGGTTCGTGGCTGTCCAACTCCGACACCGTCCGCGGCACCGCACCCGGCGGCTTCGGCCCGTGGGAAAAGCTGATGCTGGGCTGGCTGGACTACACGGCGGTGCGCTACGGCCAGGAAGCGGACGTGAGCATCGACGCACCGAACGCGAAGCAGGGCGCGAACCCGCAGGCGCTGGTGGTGATCCTGCCGCCGGGGCAGGACGGCAAGGGGCGCTACTACCTGGTGGAGAACCGCCGCAGCATCGGCTACGACGTGGACCTTCAGCACGCGTACTTCAATTCCTACGGCGCGACGAAGTTCCAGCGCTTCGCCTACCAGCCGGGCATGCTGGTGTGGTACTGGAACCGCGCGATGACCGACAACAACGTCTCCGAGCACAAGGGGGCGGGGCAGGTGCTGCCCGTGGACGCGCGCGTCAGCCCGATCATCTCCGACGACGGCAGGGCCATCCGGCCCCGTGTGCAGATGTACGACGCGGCGTTCAGCCTGAATGCCACCAAACCGCTGAACCTGACCTGGGACAACACCACGCCCGACGGGGTGAAGTACACCGCGAAGGTGGCGCAGCCCGCGCAACCGGCGCAGCCGACCTTCGACGACCGGAACTCCTGGTACGACCCGCGTGCCTGGCGCAGCTCCGTGGACGTCCCGAAGACCGGCACGCTGATCAGCCTGTTCGGTGAACAGCGCGGTGGGCGGACCGTGGACGTCCGGGTGTCCTTCCCCGGCGCACGAGCGCACTGACACAAGCACGAGCGGGGGCGGGCGGTTCGCATCGGCGGGCCGCCCGCCCTTTTTGCTGCCGTCCACATGCGACGGTGCCGCCGCCCTGATCAGCGGAGAACCCCGTGTGACCTGGCGGCTGCCCGATGGGGCGCCCCGCGGTGTTCGAAAGGCTGAACGGCGGCTGCCCGATTCGGAGCAGCGAATGCGCAGGCTTGGGGGAAGCCGCGGGTGGTGCACGGGGAGGTCGGCGTGGGTGACTTACGGGTTCGTCTGCTCGGTGGTTTTCAGCTGACCTCGGACGCGGGACCGGGGGAGCGGCCGATCCGCCGCAAGGCGCAGGAACTGCTCGCGCTGGTACTGCTGGCGCCGCAGCGAAACGTGCTGCGGGAAACGGCGGCCGAAGCGCTGTGGCCGTCGGCGGAGACCGAGGCCTCCAAGAAGTCCATGCGCCAGGTGCTCTGGCAGCTGCACCAGGCCACCGATCCCGGCGGGGCGCGGCTGGTGCTCACCGAGGGCGAGGTCATCCGGATCAACCCGGATCGCCGCGTCTGGCTCGACGTGGACGTGTTCGTGACGGCGTCGAGGTCGGCCACCGGACTCGACGAACTCGCGCACGCCACCGATCTGTACCGGGGCCCGCTGATGGACGGGTACTACGACGACTGGTTCCTGATCGAGCGCGCCAGGCTCGCGGACCTGCACCTCGCGCTGCTGGACAAGCTCAGCGTCGAGCACGAGCGCCGAGGTGGGCTCGACGCGGCGATCGGCTGGGCCCAGCGGCTGCTCGAGGTGGAGCCCGCGCACGAACGCACCCATCGACGGCTGATGAACCTCTACTACCGCACCGATGACCGCACCCGCGCGCTTCGCCAGTTCCGGCGTTGCCAGCAGGTGCTCATGCACGAGCTGGGCATCCGGCCCTCGGCGCGCACCGGGCGGCTGGCGGCGGAGATCGGCGCGGACGCGGGCAGCGAGCCGGAACCCGCCGCGCTGGACGGGGTCAGGGCGGAACTGGCCGTGCTGCGCGCCACCGTCGACGACCTTCGCGAACGTCTGGGGAAGGCGGAGACGGACGGAAGACGTTCCGGAGACCGCGCCCGCGTATCCATGTCCTCATCGTGAATGCGAGCAAGGGGAGCAACGGTGACACGAGCGACTCGGTGCCGGCGCATTCCTTCGTCGTCCGCGCACTGCGCGAACCGGAGGCCGCGCCGGGCCGGCACGGGTTCGCCACCGACGTCGAGACCGGTGAGCGCGGACTCTCGCGCCGTCCGTTCGAACTGGTCCGCTTCATCGAGGACCAGGTCGCCGTGGCGGGGGCGGGCATGACCGGTCCGGCACTGACCGACGTGGTCACCGAGATGCTCGCGGTGCTCGGCGCCAGGCTGCCCAGCCCGTCGCCCGCGGTGCCCGCGCCGAACGTCACGCTCGAACGCGTCGCCGAAAAGCTGGTCGGCCTCGGCAACCACAGCGGTACCGAAACCACCGGCACCCTCGGCACCCGCACGGTGCGCGGCGGCAGGCTGGACGCCAGGGTGCGGTTCCAGATCTGGGGCGCGACGGCGTCCACTGTGGACACCGCGGTGCTCGCACTGCACTCGGACCTGCTCGACGACCGCGATGTGCTGCGCGGAATCGGTTTCCTCAAGCTACGGGCGACGGGCACCACCCTCGCCGAGCACATCGAGCCGGTCGGAAGCTGGCGCAAGACCACCAGTTTCGACGTGCTCTACGAGTATTCCTATGTGGACAGCGGCGACGCGGACAGCCTGATCACCCGCATCCAGCTCACCACCGATCCCGAGCGCGCCGGTGGGCCAGGCCGCGAACGCGAGACCGAAACCGACTCGATCATCCGCTGGGACAGCGAAACCGCGCCACCGCTGGTGATCACCGGCCCGATGCGGGTCCACCGGATCACCGCGCTGGCCTTCGGCCCCGGCATCGGCGGCCAGGTGCGGCTGCTGGCGTTGCGCGGCACGGACGGCAACGGCGGCCCGATCCTGCACCTGCCGGACCTGGCCACCTTCCTCGCGGCGACCGGTGGTGACCACCCGCCGGAGTCCAATGCGGACGTGACGCTGGCGCCGGGCGACCTGTTCGCCCAGCTCGGTGCCGCCGGTCCCGGCCTGGAACTCGGCGACTGGGACACCGACGGCGCAGTGGACGGCTACGCCGGTTTCGACCGCTCGTTCGACGCGCCGATCGTGCTGCCCACCTGGTCGGACCGGCTCATCTGCAGTTACCTGCCGCCGGGTGGCGGCACCGGACTCGACCAGACCGCCGTGGTCTACCTGAGGGTCAATTCGCCATGACGGAGGACCGCGGCAGAACAGATCCGTCGGAGAAGAGGGAGACATGACCGAAGCAGTCTTGCCCGGCGTACTCGTCGAAGTGCGGCCGGAAGCGCTGATCGTGCCCGGTGCGATCACCGTGGGAAACGTCGGGGTGGTCGGCACCGCGGCCAAGGGACCGGTCAACGTGCCCCAGCTGCTCGGCAGCTACGCCGCCGCGGTGGCCGCCTTCGGCCCCTACGACCGGTGGGACGACGGCAGTTCCGACGAGCTGACCCTGGTTCGCGCGATCGAACAGGCCTACAAGTTCGGTGCCACCACGGTCTGGGCCGTCCGGGTCGCCAGCAGCGCGGCCGCGACCGCGAGCAGGATCCTCAACACCGGAGCGGACCCCTGCGTCACGCTCACGGCCGCCTCGCCCGGTAGCTGGGGAAACGACATTTCGGTGGAGGTGAAGGCCGGTGCGGCCGCCGCCTTCGTCACCGGCGAAGAAGTGACCGGCCCGAACTACAAGCTGGCGAAGTCCCCGATAGTGCCGTCCGCGTCGAACCGCATCGCGGTCCGGCCGGCCGGTGGCGGTTCGGACCGGGTGCCGGTGATCTCCTACGATTCGCCTGCTTCGCCCACCGGGGTGCGGGTCGACACCGACGGAACGATCACCTTCGGCACGAAGCCCGGTACCGGCGACAAGGTCATCGCGAGCTACACGGCCGACAAGAGCCAGGCCGCGACCCTCGTGGTGAAGGCCGGGACTTCCGCGGTCGAGACGTACCACGTGGTGAGCGGCGACGACCTGGTCGCGGATGTCAACGCGTCGTCGACGCTGGTGGAAGCCAGTGCGGGGGCGAAGTCCGCCAGCCTGCCCGAAAAGGTCACTCCCACTCCGTTGGCAGGCGGGGTGAACGGACAGGCGGTGACCGACTACTCGGACGGCCTCGCCGCACTGCTCACCGTGGACGCGCACCTCATCGTCGCGGCGGGGCAAAGCCATGCGGCGGCGGCCAGCGCACTGGCGGCCCACTGCGACCAAGCGTCCGCCGACGAGATCAAGCGGGACCGGATCGCGATCGTGGGCACCGCGTTCAGCGGCGATTCCGTGCCGCGAACCCAGTCGGCGTATGTGGCGAAAGCCAGCGGGCACTCGGTGAACAGCGACCGGGTGGTGCTGGTGACTCCCGGGATCCGCGCGGTGGACCGCGGCCAGGACCCGGTCGCCGAGGTGACCCTTCCCGGTTCGTACGCCGCCGCCGCGATCGCGGGCATGCTCGCCGCGCAGCCGCCGCACATCAGCCTGACCAACAAGGTGCTCCAGGCCGGTGGCCTCGAATACGACTTCACCCCGGCCGAGCTGAAGCAGCTCGTGCTGAGCAGGGCGCTCACCCTGGAGAAGCGGCAGGGCTTCCGGATCGTCCGCGGCATCACCACCTCGACGAACACCGCGTGGACCCAGATCACCACCCGGCGCATCGTCGACTACGCCAAGCTCGGCGTGCGCAGCGCGGCGACCCCGTACATCGGGCTGCTCAACAACGAGCGGGTGCGCGGTGCCTTGAAGGCCACCATCAACGGTTTCCTCGCCGGCATGGTCGAAGACGAGATGCTGGTGAGCTACGAACTCGACGTGCACGCCTCGCGCGAAGACGAGATCCGCGGCCGCGTACTGGCCGACATGGTCATCCGGCCCACCTTCAGCATCGACTTCATCAAGGTCACGATGTTCCTCGAGTAAGGATTCCCATGGCACTGTCAGAAGTTTTCACGGGTGCCAACGGCACCCTGACCCTCGCGAGCGAGGACACCCCGGAGGGCGCCGACGCGAAGGCCGTGATGGACGCGTTCGCGGTGCAGACGGTCGGCAGGCTGACCGACGTGACGCTGCGCGTGAACACGGCGTTGAAGGAGTTCCACGAAGTAGGCAGGCGCCACCCGGTTTCGCTGAGCCCCGGCAACATCTTCATCGCGGGCAGCGTCGGCCGCGCCTTCGTCAACGGCGCGCTGATGTCGTTGCTGCTCGGCCGCGGCTCGACGTCGGCGTCCGTTCCCGAGCCCTATGCGCAGCCGACTTTCAGCATGTCGCTCCAGCTCGCGAATCCGGCGAAGGCGGATGCCGTGGTGAGCCTGGTGGTGGGCGGAGTGAAGTTCGAGAACTGGCAGTTCGCGATGCCAGAGGACGAGTTCGTGATGGAAAGCCTGTGCTTCCGCGCGCTCACCATCGGCGTCGGCGATGCCGAAACACAGGTCACCTTCCCTGACGCGTAAGGACGGAAATGCCACTCACCGCCGAAGACCTGCTGGCAGGCAGCGGGCTCACCCACGAGGTGGTGCTGCCACCGGAGCTGCTGGAGGGAACCGTGCCCGGCGGCGCGGTCACCCTCCGGCCGCTGACCGTACGAGACGTGCAGCGCATCGCCCGTGCCGCTCGCGACGACCGGGAACTGGCCGCCGCGCTGATGATCCAGCAGGCGTTCGTCGAACCCGCGCTGACCGCGGACCAGGCGGGCAGGCTGCCCGCCGGGCTCGCCCGGTTCCTGGTGGACCGGATCAACGAGCTCAGCGGTGTCGACACCCCGCGCGACCGGCTCGCCGAGCTGGTGCAGGCACCACTGGCGAAGGCGTGTTTCGTGCTGGCCGACGAATTCGGCTGGACCGCGGAAGACGTCAGCGGCATGACGATCGGCCAGATCCTGATGTACCTGGAGATGGCCGGACGGGCGGTCGAGGTCGCATGAGCGTTTCCCCTTCGCCGAGCTGTTCCGACGCACTGGCGGGCGCGGGCGCCCCCACCGCTTTCCGCGAGGCGCTTCGTGCGCGCACGGCGGAAACGGATGCGGTCGACGCCGGGCTGCGGAGGGTGTGCGCACCCGACTCGGGGCCGCCGGAGCTGTTGTCCGGCCCGCTGCTCGGCCGCGCGCTGGCCGAGCTGACCGGCCGCGGTCCGGACGAGTCCGAAATGGACCCGCGGGGCATTCGGCCTTCGGAGCCCGCCGCACGCCCGGTACTTCCCGAGCCGCTCGGGAAACCGGCGAGGCCGCCACGACCGGTGGCCGCACGGAGCGGCTGTCGTCCGCGGGCCGAGCACGCACCGGCATTGCCCGTGAAGCCGATCGCGGTGGTAGTGCCCGACGCGGCGCCGGAGCGCACGGACCCGTGCAAGGTCAGCGCCGAACGGCTGCGCGGCCTGGCCGGGCCGCCACCCGCTCCGGCCTGCCCCCGGATCCGGCGGACCGCTCCGACGGCGGGCCCAGCCGTGGTCCGGCGCACTGAACCGCCGGTTTCGTCCACAGCGGACGCGGCGAGCGAGCTTCCATCGTCGCTGGCTCGCGGTGCCGCCAAGCGGGTGCGCGCCGACTGCGGACCCGCGCTGATCGCGACCTTCGGCGGGGCCCTGCGGCCTGGTCCGATCGCACCTGCCGCACTGCTCGAACGCCTCGCGCCGGACCGGTCCGGCCATCCGCGCCGTGCACCGGTCGACCGGAAGGAGGAGTCTCGCCGACCGGTCGCGCGGCCGACGGGTGCCGGTCCCGTCGCACCGCAGGCACCTGCGGCGGAACCCGTCCCGGACCGGCCGCACCCAGTCGCGCCGCCGAGCGCCGAACTGGAGACTCGCACGCCTGAAGAGTCCGAAGTGGACAAAGTGCCGACCCGGCTCAGCGCCCAGTTCGCCGAGCTTCCGGAGATTCCCCGGCGCGAGCGGGTTTCCGCGCCGGGGCGGTCGAACCCGAACGACGTGGCGAAACCGTCGCCACCGCCGGAAAACACCGTCTCCGAGGCCGATCTCGAACTGATGATGCGCCGGATACTGGACAACGCCGCGCGCAGGCACGGGATCGAGGTGTGAGCGATGCGCCCCATGCTGGCCGGATACGAGCTGCCGCAGGTGCAGGAGCTGCGCACGGCCGACCTGCGCGCGCTCGCCGAGCACAAGCCGCCCGGCAAGGACGGCAGCCTGCTGCAGAACCTCGGCAGGGCGCCGACCGCGGTCACGCTGTGGGGCATGGCGAGCGACCGTCAGGCACTGGACCTGCTGGCACAACTGAAGAAGGACCTGCGGACCGGCACCGCGCTGCCGTTCACCGCGGACATCACCACGGATACCGAGGTCGAACAGGTGGTGCTCGACGACCTGCAGATCCGGCAGCTCGCAGGCCGCCCCGACCGGTACGCCTACGCGCTCACCCTGCGCGAGTACATCGAACCGGTGGAACCGGCGTCGACGGCTGGGCTCGACATCGGCCTGCTCGACGACGCGACCGGGCTGATGGACGAGATTCTCGATGGCCTGGAACTGATCCAGGGGCTTTCCACCGGGCTGGAGCGGTTCGTCGGCCCGTTGACCGACCTGCTGGACCGGGTCACGGCGGCGGGCAAGAGCTGACCGGCTGCCTCAAGGAGGAAATCGCATGGCCGAGGAAAACCTGTTCGAGGAGCTGAAGTCGGTACTCACCGATTTCAAGGGCTTCCTGGACGACAACATCAACGACATCGACAAGGTGTTCGACACGGTGGCCGCGCTCGTGCCGCAGCTCAAGGACCTGGTCGGCCTGCTGATCGACCTGATCGCGAAGCTGAAGGCCGCGATCGAGAAGCTCAGCGGTGAACTCGGGGACATGACCAAGATCCTCGAAATGACCAAGAAGCTCCCGGCTTTCCTGGAGATCGCCAAGAAGGTGCTGCCGGGCGAGGCGGTCGTCGACGACGTCGCGGGTGCCGTCGATGTGGTCACGTCCCTGCCCGGCGTCGACGCGATCAAGGCGGAGATCTTCGCTCTGCTGGACAAGATCACGATCCACCTCACCACGGTGAAGGCGTAGGGACCGTCGATGGTGCGTCCGATGCTGGGAGACCTCGAGCTGGACCAGGTCCAGCTGGTGGAGACCGACGAGGACCAGGTGTTCACCCGGCACCCGGTCCCCGGGCTCGAGGGCGACTTCCTGCAGGACCTCGGCAGGCGCGGGGCCCGCCTGCGCCTGGCCGGGGTGCTCACCCGGCCGGAGACCTCGGAGAACCTCGCCGCGCTGCGCGCGAAGTTCCACGCCGGGGAGCCGGTGGCCTTCGTTTCCGACATCTCCACCGCGACGCTGGTCGACCGGGTGCTGATCGAGGAGATGGACGTCCGCGAACTGGCGGGCCGTCCCAGCATGTTCGAGTACGCCTTCGGGCTGCGGGAGTTCACCGAGGCGGAGCCGATCGACACCGACGGGGTGGACGTCCCGCCGCCACCGCCGCCCGAGGTGGAGACCGGGAAGCTCGTGGTCACCGTGGTGGTCGAGGGCGAGCCGGACTTCGACATGAACCGGGTGGGGGTGACCGTGCGCGGCACCGAAACGGAGTCGGGCGCGGCCTTGGCGCGGGTGCTGACCAACCGCACCCAGGACAACGTGTGGTTCGAGGATCCGTTCCCGGCGGGGGAGTACACCGCCGAGGCACTGGTGGACGACAACCTCAACCCGGGCGGCGTGCCCGAGGCGCTGACCGGCTCCGCCGCCGTGACGGTCCAAGATGGACAAACCGCGTCGGTGACCGTCGTGCTGCGCCGCGGTGCGAAGACGGCGACGTTCTTCGTGATCGGATTCCGGTTCGACAAGGCGTTCGTCGAACCGTGCATGCGGCACGTGCTGCGGCAGGTGGCGCGGTTCGCCGAGGCGCACCGCGACCAGCGGCTGCTCGTCGTCGGGCACACCGACCTGGTCGGCGACGACGCGTACAACCAGGCGCTGTCCGAGCGGCGGGGCAGGGCGACCTACGCGATGCTGACCTTCGGCCACGACCCGCGGGCCTCGATCGCCGAGTGGAACGAGCTGCGCCGGGCGAGACCCGCCGGCCAGACCACCACCGTCCGGGACACCTGGGGCATCCGCGAGTACCAGCACATGCTGGGCGATCTCGACTACTTCCACGGCGACGTCGGCGGCGACCCCGTGCGCACCGACGAGGCGGTGCGCCGGTTCCAGCGCGACAACGGGCTCACCGACGACGGCGTGGTCGGCGACGACACCTGGCCGGCGCTGATCGAGGCCTACCTCTCCCGCGAGCCGATCGACATCCCGGCCGCGCAGCTCATGCCGAACGCGAACACCGCCGGTTGCGACCACGGCCCGCTGCGCTGGCTCGGCTGCGGCGAGCAGGACCCGGTGGTCAACACGCAGGACGCCAAGCGGCAGAACCGGCGAACCGAGCTGATGTTCGTCCGCGAGTCCGAAATGCCATGCCAGGTACCGAAACCGGCGACCCTGGACCTGGTGCCCGACGGCGCGGGCGGGGGTGGCTGGTGCCTCGACGACGGCACCGCCCGCACGGTCGACTGCTTCGTGGTGCCGCACGGCGGAGGCGCACCGACCGGACCGCCGGACCCGCACCGCCCGTGGTTCCGCGTGCCGGCCGAGCCGGGCACCGTCCCGGTCGAAGGCACCATCACCTTCGCGGACGGTTCGCCGTACACGGGCCAGCACGTGCTGACCGCTTCGGACGGGGAGTACCTGGACGGCGAGGTCGAGAAGACCCGTCCACCGGCCATCGCGGGAACGCCCAAGCCCGGCCGGGTCGCCGCGGACGGGAGCTTCCGCTACGGGCACAAGCTGCCCGGCATCTACCAGATCGAGCTGGACGAGGGGTTCGTGCCGCGTGTGGAAGGCCAGGCGCTCGGCCACGTGACCGGCAACCGCACCTGCTTCCGGCTCGGCATTCCCCCGGCCCCGGTCGTCGCCGTGAGTGCCGCGGTCGCGGGTGTCCAGCCCGCGCTCACCGCGCCGGACGTGGTGGTGGTCCGCAAGCAGCACACGAGCCCGGCACGCCGTCCGGTGGTGCTGCGGGCCACCGGCGCCGGCCCCTTCACCGGCCGGTTCACCCGATCGGATCTGCGGGTGAGCTTCTTCGACGCCGTGACGGGCGGCAACGAAATCACGTTCAACGGCATAGACAACGTCTTCACCGACGCGCAACTGCTGGCCGGGCACACGCTGTTCGCCGACGGCAGGTCGGCCAGCGCGGCCGTCGGCGACGTGACGCTGACACTGCAGATGACCGTAGGCGCCACGCCGGGCCTGTCGGTGACGAGGCGGATGACCTCGGTCGAGCTGACCGTCGACATCGGCCTCAGCCGCCTGGCTCCGGGAGCCGAGCCACCGGTGCTGCCCGCGGCGAGCAAGGAGGCACCCGGGCGAGCGGTTCAACTGGCCGATCCGCTTTTCCGGCACGAGCGGGCAATGCTGATCGTGCGGCGAGTGGCGCCGGCCGGGTTCACCGGCTCGGTGTCCCTGGCCGCGCTGTCCGGCCGGTTGGCGGTGTGGCGGCAGGAAGTTCCCGTCGCGGGGCAGGTCCCGCTGGCACTGCCGCACGTGGTGGCGGCGGCGGCCATTCCGGCCGCGGGACTCCGGCTGTTCGTGGACGGCACCGCGGTCAGCGCGGCCGCCGCGGACACCGGCCTGCAACTCGGCTTGGCCGGTGCGGAGGCCGACGGTGACCACCTGCGCAACACCGTGGTCGGAGTGGATGTCAGCAGGGAAGGCACCGCCGCGGCACCACCGCTGACAGCGGCGAGGTTCGGGGTCTGGGACCGGGCCTACGACGCGGCAGGCAATCTCCTCAACGGCGAGGCCGAAGCGGCCAACTTCGCCGGCCTCGACACCCGGCGGTTCCACTTCAGGGTCGCTGATGCCGCGCGGGCCGCCGAGGTGCGGGTCGAATGGCGCACGCTGAAGGCGAACCGGACCGACGACGACGCGCCACCGTCCCGGCAGCTCAGCCTGCCCGAAACAGCGCCGGGCGCGCACCGGTTCATCAGCCGCGGTGTGCTGCTGGTCTCGGACAACGTGGATCGTGACCAGCCGGTCCACAGTGGACTCGCGGCGCCGCACCCCGATTCCGGTGTCCGTGCCAGGGGCACGAGCAATCATCGGCTGCGCCGGGCGCTGGTCGACGGTTCGGTGCGGGCCGAATATCTCGCGCAGCCCGGCGTACGGCTGCCCGTCGAACTGCCGGTTTTCCAGCGCACGCCGGTCGACGAGCGGAGGCGGCTGCCGGTCCGGGTGATCCGTTACACCAGTGCCGACCCCGCTTTCCTCCCCGCGACCGCCGCCTATCGCGCCGCGCAGTTCGAGCACGCCTTCGACCGGTGGCGCCAGGTCGGCTTGCAGATCGATCCGGCGGCCGCCGTGGACCGGCCCATTCCAGCGGCGGCGCTGATCGGCTCCCGCTACCCTGGTGCGGCGAACAATCCGCAAGAGCAGGCGGTGCTCGCCGACCTGATCCCGGTCACCCCGGACAACACCTTGACCGTGGTGTTCGTGGACCTGTCCGGTGCCAACGCCTACGCGACCGTGTCGAACCGCCTGCCCGTGCCGGTCCCCGGCGGCGGCACGGTGAACCTGGGCGAGCGCTTCTTCATCTTCGTCGGCACCCGGATTCTCGATGTCGACGACGAAACACTGGCCCACGAGTTGCATCATGTGCTGTTCAACCGGTTCGACACCGCGGTCGACCGGCAGTTCTTCACCTTCAACACGGCCGCGCCTACCGGTGACCCCCGCAATGCCGGTATCGCGTTGCCGGACACGCGGGTGTACCGGCGGGTGCAGAACCTGAACGCGCCCGATCCCGACGTCGATGCCGCCAACGCCAACATCCTCAACTGGGTGCGTCGCCGGCGTACCACTCGCCAACCAGCGCTGGGCGGTACCGCTGCCGCTGACACGGCCACCGGCAACACCCTCGTGGTGCCCTTCTGAATCGGAGAACGTAGTGACGAACCACGACCAGCCCGACGGGCCGGATGCCGCGACCGTCGCCGGCGATCTGCGTGCCGTGCTCGGTGGCAACTTCAACCGGGATGCCCTGCAGGCCACCGACTACGAGGAGATCGCGGTCAGGGTCGCCGGTTTCGCGCCGCGCTACCTGGCCGCGTTCGAGGAAACCTATCTCGGCGGCCGATTCGATCCTCGGATACACGCCAGGATTTTCGCGCCGACGCTGGTGGGGCTGCTCAAGGATCGGGGACGGACCGAGTACCGGGAGCTGGCCGAAGCGCTGCTTCGCCACTACGAGGGCGCGCTGGTCATCTACGACGACGCGGACAGGCAGGCACTGGCCGAGGTGCTGCCGCAGCAGACTTCGAACCTGCTGGTGCGCTTGGACGACCGGCGGAATTCGCTGCGCCGAGCCCTCGAAGGGGAGGGCTGAGCGGTGTTGCGACCGGCGTACCGGATCGTGTTCGGGGAGCACGTGGTGGACACCACCGAGGAGCCGAAGGCGAGTACCGCCATCGAACTGACCGTGCGGCTGGACATGGACACCCCGGCCGACGGGTTCACGGTGGTGCAGGGGCAGGTCGGCGGTTTGCGCGCGGTACCGGGCGACGACGCGTCGATCGATCTCGGGTACGCCGGCGGCGAGCTGGTGCGGGTGTGCACCGGGCTGGTGGTGGCGGTGGAGCCGGGGCTGGAGACCAAGCGGATCACCGGGCACGCCACCGGGGACCGGTTGCTGCGCGCGTTCACCGACAGGACCTTCGAGGACACCACGG
Source organism: Amycolatopsis minnesotensis (assembly GCF_039529815.1). Lineage (NCBI taxonomy): Bacteria > Bacillati > Actinomycetota > Actinomycetes > Pseudonocardiales > Pseudonocardiaceae > Amycolatopsis > Amycolatopsis minnesotensis. The sequence continues at coordinate 85,730 of NZ_BAAANN010000008.1, forward strand.
CCGGTGACATCGTGCGCGCGCTGGCCGGGGCGGCGGACGTCGAGATCGAGCGCGTCGAGGACGGGATCGCCTTCGCGGCCTACGTCGTCGACGGGCGCCGCAACGCGGCACGGCACCTGCGTGACTTGGCTGTGCTGTGCGGTTTCGACACCTACTGCACCGGCGGGGGAAAGCTGGTGTTCGAGGCGTTCACCGGCAGCCGCACGGTGCACGAGCTCGAGTACGGCGAGCACGTGCTGGCCGCCGAGCTGGCAAGGTCGAGGCCGTTCGCGTCCACTGTGGAGGCTTGGGGCGACAGCCCCGGTTCGTCGCGCGGTGACGGGTCATGGGCGTGGCTGACCAAGGACTTCGGCTCCCGCCGGGGCACCTCGGGAGCCGGCTCGCCGAAGTTGCTTGTGGAGCGGCCGTCACTGCGCACCGCGCGGGCCGCGGCCACCACCGCGGGCGCGGTCGCCGAGGTGTTCACCGAGAGCGCGTTGCGCGGCCGGGTCCGGATCCAGGGCAGGCCGCAGGTGGCGCTCGGCGATCTGGTGCGGCTGTCGGGTTTCCCGGCGAGGGCCGGCGTGGACGAGATCGACGGCAACTACCAGGTGCGCGCGGTCTGCCACCGGATCACCAAGGCCGGTGGCCTGGTCACCGATCTGGAGGTCCGCAGCCTCGCCGGAGCCGCCGCGGCCGTACTGGGAGGCCTGTGGTGAGCACCATCGTGGACACCATCGCGGCGATCGTGCGCAACGAGCTGAGCGCGGTGCGCGGCACGGAACTCGGCCTGGTGGAGGAGGTCTACCCGCACCGCGACGCCGACGACGACGACAACTACGGCTGCGACGTCACGTTGAAGAACAGCGGTCTCGCGCTGAAACGGGTTCCGGTGGCCACCGGGCACGTCGGCACGGTCGCCATCCCGAACGTCGGGGATCTGGTGCTCGTCGCGTTCGCGCACGGCGACGTGAACTCGCCGATCATCATCGGCAGGCTGTACAACGACATCGACCGGCCCGCCCTGTCCACAACGGGCGAAGTGGTGTTCAGGCTGCCGCTGGCCGAACCGGATGACAGGAGCGTGCTGGCGGCGATCCGCAACCACGCCGACGGCAGCCCGCCGCGCGAGCTGGTGATCGAGCTGCCGCCGAAGATCACCGTGCGGATCGTGGACGGGGTGGTCACCGCGACCGCGGGCAGGACCGAGCTGAAGCTCGACCAGTCCGGCGCGGGCGGTGGCACGGTGACAGTTTCCTCCGGCAGCACCACGATCACCCTCGACCAGGACGGTGACGTGCGGCTGGAGTCCGCGGGCTCGGTCAGCTTCACCGCGGCCAAGGACCTCACCCTGGAGGCCACCGGCAGCGTCACCGTCAAAGCCGGGCTCGACGCGACGGTCCAGGGCACGCGCGCCACCGTCAAGGGCACCCTCCAAGCCGCACTCGAAGGCTCCGCGGCGGCCACCGTCCAGGGCGCGGCGGTCACCGTCCGCGGACTCACTTCGTTCACGCCGTAAGGGGAATGAGATGCCAGGACCTCCCGTGTCGATCGGGGCGGCCGTCGTGGTCACCCCGGGGGCGACCGGCGCGCCGGACAGCGGCGCGATCGTCGCCGTGCCGCCGCCGGTGCTCACCGCGGGCGGGCTGCCGCTGGCGACCAGCGGCTCGATCTGCCTGATGGTCAACTCGCTGACCGGGGTGCCCTACCCGCTCGTGATCGGCCCGCTCGGCAGCAGCGGCGGCGTGCGGGTCGCCGGTCGCGGGCTGGTCCGAATGGGCGATCAGATCCCGTCCCCACCGGGGATTCTGACCGTCATCGGGCCGCCCGCGGCGGGCTTCGTCAACGACACCTGGGCACCGTGAGGGGGAGCGATGGCAGACGCGGCGAGTATCGCGAGGCGTGCCGCCCGGTTCGGCACCGACATCCGGCTGCTCGGCGATCTCGAACAGGCCGAGCAGCGCGAGCGCGGCAGCGACCTGGTCACCGTCGTCCGCCCGGAAACCTCCGGCACGGACCTGCAGCGGCTGACCGGGGTGCCCGATCTGCAGCAGGCCCTGCTGTTGCGATTCCTCACCAGGCAAGGGGAACTCGCGCATCTCGGGCATCCGGACTACGGCAGCAGGCTGCCCGAGCTGATCGGCGAGCCGAACACCGAGACCACCCGCAACCGGGCCAAGCTCTACGCGCTACAGGCATTGCAGGCCGAGCCGAGGGTGGCACAGGTGCGGTCCATCGAGGTGCGCACCCGGCGGAGCAGGCCGAACCGGATCGACATCGCGGCTTCGGTGCTGACGATCGACTCGGACACCCCGCTCAACCTGGTGTTCCCGGTCCAGCTCGACGGAGGGACGCCATGAACGGCGACACCGCGGCCCTGATCAACCGCCCGTACGGGGAGCTGGTGGACGACATCCTCACCGCCGTGGTCGGCGGGGTGGTGAACGAGCCGATCCCGTTCGACCTCAAGGTGCTGACCTACCCGCTGGCGGAGCGGTCCACCGGGGTGCGCGGTATCACCGGCACCGCGGCCGGGGCACCGCGCACCTTCCTGCCGCAGATCGACTTCGTGTTCGACCCGGCGTCGAACGTGGTGGTGTGGTCCGAAGACGGCACGCTGCCGGACAACGGCAGCACGGTCTTCGTGGACTACTTCCGGGTGGACAGCAGGTCGCCGCTGACCGATATCAACGTCGGCAGCGTCACCCGCACGCTGTCCGAGGCGGTCGGCCGCGAGATCGCCACCGTCTACCAGCAGATCAACCTGGCCTACCTGTCGGCGTTCGTGGAGACCGCGACCGGCAAGTCGCTCGAGTACGTGGTCTCGATACTGGACGTGTTCCGCAAGACCGCGGAGTTCGCCGAGGTACTGGTGACCTTCTTCCGGAGCCCTTCGGTGGACGGCAACATCACCATCGCGGCCGGTACCAGGCTGGCGACCGCGAAGGGCGTGGTGTTCGTCGCCTCCCAGCCGCGCACGCTGCAACGCGGCCAGGTGCGGATCGACGTGCCCGCCAAGGCCGATGCCGGGTTCGCGGGCGATGCGGGGCTGGTGGCGGCGGGCGAGATCACCGAGATGTCGCAGCCGGTCGCCGGGATCGACCGCGTCAGCAACCTGGACCCGGCGCAGCGCGCGGCGGCCGACGAGACCGACGACGAATTGCGGCTGCGCGCCAAGGCCGCGCTGCGATCGCTCGGCAAGGCCACGCTCGCCGCACTGGACCGGGTCATCCGGGAGGGCCGAGGCAAGCCGGTCGAGTTCTTCGACCCGAACAGCCCGCCCGCCACCAGGTCCGAGCCCGGCACGGTGACCGTGGTGGTGGACGCCGAGCCGGAACGGCTGCCCAGCCTGCGGGCCGCGGTGCACGACACCAGGGCCGCCGGGGTGCTGGCCACCCTGCTCGCGCGGTACGTGTTCGTCACGCCCCGCGTGGTGGTCTCGGTGGACGGGGACATCTCCGCCCCCGGCAAGGCGCAGATCGCCGCGGACGTGGCCGCCGCACTGGGTTCCTATGTGGACGGACTGTCCCGGGGGGACGACGCGGAGGGCGCGAAAATGCTCAAGACCGTGCTCGGCGTCAAGGACGTGCGCGGCGCGACCGTCAAGGACGTGGTGGTGGCCCGCGCGGACCTGTCCGGGCCGGGCGGTGGCGACGCGGGGCTGGTCGCCGCGTTGCTCACCGCGGTGCGGAACACGCCGCCCGGTGACGACGGCGCGTTGCGCAAGGCCTTCGAGGGCGCGATCGCCGCGTTCGGGCCGCAGGCACCGGCGGAGGGCAGGATCGCCGATCGCGGGCTTCTGCGGTCCACTGCGGACGGACGGGCGGGGCAGCAGGCGACGGACGCCGAGATCGAAGCGGGCACCTATCGGGTGGTGGCCACAGTGGACGGCGACGAATGGTGGATCGCACTGGACATGTCCGCCGCGGACATCCGGCTGGAGGAGGCCCCCGGTGCCCAAGGTTGACCGCATCCTCGCCAACCTGCCGCCCACCTTCCGGGTGCGCGGTGCGCCGTCGGCGCTCCGCGCGCTGGCCGAGGCGTACGGAGGCGAACTGCAGACGGCGGAGAACTCGCTCGTCGCGGTGATGCGCGCGCACTGGGTCGACTTCGCCGACGCGGGCCGGCGCGAAGTCGCCGATCTCGCGCGGATCGGGGCGCTCTACGGGCTCGCGCCGCGGCAGGACGAGTCGGTGGAGGAATTCCGCGAACACCTCAAGCGCTACGTGCGGACCTTCCTCGACGGCACGGTGACCGTGCGGGGCATCCTCCGCGTCACCGCGGAAGCGCTCGGCCTGCACATCGAGGACGACGCGCTGGACGAGTGGTGGAACAGGGCCGATCCGGTGCTGACGACCAGCACTCCGTTGAACACCGACGCGGCCACCGCGGTGCTCGGATCCGGTGCGGTCGAACGGATCGGGCACGACGCGCTGCCCGCGGTCCTGCTCGGCACCTCGGATCTGACGGCGGGGGCAGACCTGCGGGCCACCCCGGTGCTCCGGATCGCGGTGGACGGCCGCGGCGCGGTGCCGGTGGACCTGACCGACGGGGCGGCGAACCCGGCGGCGGTCACCGGCGCGGAGATCGTGCGGGTGCTCGACGCCGAGTTCGGCACCGGGTCGGCCTCCCTTGTGGACGGTCGTCTTCGCCTGGTTTCGTTGTCGTCGGGTACTGCCGCGCGGCTGCTCGTCGCGGACGGCGACGAGGACGCCGCAGGCCTGGTGCTCGGGCTGCGGCCGCGGTCGTACCGGGGCGCGGCCGCCACCAGGGCACGGGTCACCGGCACCGCGGACCTGAGCACCCCGGTGGACCTCACCGGCTCGCGGTACCTGAGGCTCGCGATCGACGGCACCCGGCTGGCCGAAATCGACTGCGCCGCGGGTTCGGCCGACCCGGCGGCAGCGGAACTGGACGACATCGCGGGTGCCATCGACGAGGCGCTCGGTGCCGCGATCGCCACCCACGACGGGCGCTTCCTCACCTTGACCTCGCCGGGCCTTGGTGTCGCCGGCCGGATCGAGTTCCTCGCACCGGCCGCGCAGAACGCCACGGCCAGGCTGTTCGGGCCGGTGCCACCGCTCACCATCGGCGCCGGCGCGCGGCGCGCGGTGCTGGGCGGTGACCGGGACCTCGGCACCGGGGTCGACCTGAGCGGCGGTTCGCGACTGCGGCTCGCGGTGGACGGCAGGCCGCCGGTCACCGTCGACATCGCGGGTGCGGATCCCGCCGCGACCACGCCCGCGGAGATCGTCACCTCGGTGAACGAGGCTCTGCGCGCCGACATCGCTTCGCACGACGGGCAACGGATCACACTGGCGTCGGGCAGTGCGGGCGAGAACGGCTCACTCGTGGTCGACGAGGTCGACCACGACGCCGCGGAACCGGTGCTCGGGCTGCGGCCGCGGCGGGTCGCGGGCAGCCCGCCCGCCACGGCCGCGTTCACCGGCACCGCCGACCTGTCCGCGGGTGCCGATCTCGGGGCGCGGTACCTGCTCGGCCTCACCGTGGACGGCGGTGCCCAGGTGGAGATCGACCTGCGCCGCGGCGCGGCCGATCCGCGCGCGGTGACCGTGGACGAACTCGCGGACGCCGTCAACCACGCGCTCGGTGCCCCCGCTGACGACCCGGTGGCCACGCACGACGGCGCGCACCTGATCCTCGTCTCGCGCGATCCCGGCGCGGGCGGCCGGATACTGGTGCACCCGTTGCGGCGTACCAGCCGTCGCCGGTTCGTCACCAGGGCGAGGGTGACCGACGACGCGGCCGCGCGCGTGTTCGGCTTCACCGCCGGGCGCGCCACCGGGGTGGCACCCACGGCGGCCAGGATGTTGGGAGCAACCGATCTCAGCGGCGGCGTGGACCTGTCGGCGTCCAACCGGCTCGCCCTGACCGTGGACGGCGAAACCAGGGAAATCCTGTTCGCCGCGCCCCGGCCGCGCGCGACCACGCCCGACGAGATCGTGACCGGGATCAACGGGGCGTTCGAAAGGGTGCTCGCCAGTACGGACGGGCATCGGATCACGGTCACCTCGCGCACCGCGGGGGTGGACTCGCGAGTGGTGGTGAGCCCGCCGCGCGGCAGGGACGCGCTGGACCAGGTCGGCCTGAAAACCGGGCTGGTACGCGGTTACACCGCTTCCGGCGTGTGCTTCACCGGCACACGCGATCTGAGCGCAGGGGTGGACCTGCCCGCCGACGCCACCGTGCGGCTGGCCGTGGACGGCGGCCAGGCGATCGACGTCGTGATCGGCGACGGTGTGACGGCCGGGAGCCGCGGGCTGAGCCAGCTCGTGGCCGCGGTGAACCAGGTGCTGGCTGGGCAGGTCGCCGCGCACGACGGCAAGCACCTGCTGCTGTCCGCCGGGACGCGCCTGGAGATCGCGGTACCGGGCACGGGAACCGACGCGACCGCGCTCGTGCTCGGCATCGCGCCGCCACGCACCTACCAGGGCTCACCCGCGACCGCGGCGAGCGTCACCGGCGGGCCGCTCCCGGCCGCGCTGGGCGAGGAGAACCTGCTGCGGCTCGCAGTGGACGGCAAGCCACCGGTCACCGTGGACCTGAGCCGGGGCGCGGCGAACACGACCGCGCCGACCCCGTCGGAGATGGCCGCGGCGGTCAACGCCGCCAGTACCGCGATCGCCACGGCGGTACCGGTTTCCGGTGGTACCGCGCTCTCGCTGAGCTCACCGTCGGCCGGCGCCGAGAGCAGGCTGGAACTGCGGCGCACCGGCGCGGACGACGCGGCGCCGCTGATCTTCGGCACCGCACCCCGGCAGGTCACCGGTGTCGCCGCCAAGCGCGCGGTGCTCGAAGGCACCGCGGATCTGCGGGTGCCACCCGATCTGTCGGCCGGATCGGTGCTCCGGCTGGCGGTGGACGGCGGTACACCGGTGGCCGTAGACGTCGCCGGGGTCACCTCGCGCGCCACGCTGGCGATCGAGATCGTGGCCGCGATCAACGCGGTGCTGCCCGGCACCGCCGAAGTGACCGAGGACGACCGGATCAGGGTCAGCTCGCCGACCGCGGGTCTCGACGGAGCGGTGGAGCTGGTTCCGGTGCGGTTCCTGGAGGTCCAGGAGTACCCACCGTCCGAAGAGGACGTAGAGGTGGCGGTGGGGCACGGTACCGCGATCGGGATCCGCAACACCGGGGCGGCCGCGGTGCCCGGCGAGGTCGAGCTGGTCAGCGCGGCCGGGGTGGCCGGGCCGCAGGTGGCCGATCCGGCGGCGGGCTGGGCGGTCCGGGTCGCCGAGCCGATCGGCGCGGGCGGGCGGCTGCTGCTGTCGGTGCGCCCGGACGGCACCGTTGCCGCGACGGTGATCGAACGGAGCCGAGCGCGTCAGGTCCCCGCTTCGGTCACCGGCACCGGCCCGCTGGTGGTCCGCCGCGGCCTGAACACCTGGCGGTTCTCCGAGTGCGGGGCGGCCAGGTTCGGCTCCGCGCGGTTCGGCCACGACCGGTTCGCGGGCGGACCCTGCACGGAGGACGCGATCTTCGACCTGAGCCGGTTCGGGCCCGCCACCGGGCTCCCGCGTGCGGTGTTCGCCGCCGAACGCCACCCGGAGCCGACCGGGAGGCTCACCGTCCGCTGGCAGGCACACCTGCCTGGCGCCTTCGAGGTGAACCTGCCCAGCGAACTCGACCCGAGGTTCGGCGTCGTCTTCGGCGAGGGCCGGTTCGGCGGCGCGACGCCGGAGCGGTTCCCCGGTGTGGTCTGCGAACCGCGGACGGACCACGACTACCTGGAGACCCGGATCAACGGGAAGGGCGGTTCCACCCTCGTCGTGGCGAGCATGGCGAAGAAGGTCCCGATCGGTTGGTCGCCGGTGGCACTGCCGTTCCGCGCACCGGCGCGGCTGACCCTCGGCGGCCGGGACGCCGCCGCGCGGCTGTACCTGTCCGAGCCGGGACTCGGCGGCGAGTTCATCGTGCTGACCGCCTTCGAACCGGGCGTGTGGGGCAACGAGATCACCGTCACCGGCAGGGCGAGCGGCCCGGCGGTCTACGACCTCGAAGTGCGTTACCCGGGCGGCCGCTTCGAGAACGCCCGCCGCGTGGTGGCCGGGCCCGCGCTGCCCGCGCTCGCCGACGACCTGTTGCAGCCCGTTCCCGGCGGCGTGCTGCTGGCCAAGTCCGCCGGTGTCCACGCCGGCGTGACCAGAGACGCGACCTACCGAACACAGGAGAAGAAATGACCGAGACCGAACCCTACGTGCGGCGCGGCCCTGGTGACCTGGTCACCGCGGAGGACTGGAACGAGGTGCAGCGCAAGATCTTCGACGACATCCGCAAGGAGGCGAAGAAGGCGGCGGACGGCGTCGTGCGGGTGCCCGACGCCGACGACTCCGACCACCTCGAAGGCAAGGACCTGAACGCGCTGACCGACGAGATCACCAGGCGCGTGCTCGACCAGGTGCGCGGCCGCAACGGTTACCTGCAACTGTTCAAGGTCCTCAAGCAGGGCGAGATCACCGTGCTGGAGCACAAGCTCGGCACCGCGCCGCTGGTGGACGCGTACAAGCTGGAGTACTTCCGGGTGGTCTGCCGCGAGGACGACCAGACGATCGACGCCTACGCCACCTTCTTCCTGCACCACAGCAGCGAGCGCAAGATCCGCGAGCCGGCCTCGCGCGATTCGGTGGACATCCAGCCGAAGGACTTCCCGGAACTCGGCATCCCGTTCACCGAGCTGCTCGCCAGGTACAAGGTGCCCTACACCGACACCTCCAGCCTCGACGACCTGGAGACCGAGTTCTGGAAGGCGTTCTTCCGCGACCCCAACGACCAGTTCACCGACGACCAGTACGGCCACTCGCCGTGGTTCGAGCGCTGCTGCAAGGAACAGCAGAGCGTGCGGCAGCTCAAGGAGAAGGGCGACTGGGACGACATCGTCTTCCAGGTGCGGCCCCGGAAGATGGTCAACCGCACGGACCTGCCCCCGGCCGAAAACCAGGCGAGGGCGCTCGTCCGGCCGGCGAACGTGCTCGTGCAGCACCTGGACAACAACCGCACCGCCGTCTGGTTCGAAGGCGATGCGCTGGTCGACCCCGGGGCGAACGCCGACCAGGAGACCGTGGAGGGGAAGGCCCGCGACTACATCGGTGCGGACACCTTCGACCAGGAGCTCAAGGTCATGCTGCTGCTCAAGGCCTGACCTGTTCCGTCAACCGTGGCAAAGGAAGGACGGGCGATGAAGGTCCGTACCGGGCACAGTGGCCGCCGGTCGCCGTTCGAGCGCGACCGGCGGCTGGTCCTGCGGCGGCTGCCCGCCGGTGCGGTGGTCACCCGCGCGGTGATCACCGTCTCGCCGCACAGCCTCGACCCGGATCGCCGGTTCCTGGAGACCATCACCTTCGACGGTCCCGCCGGGGACTGGGGCGCGAACAAGCGAGCGATCGGCGGCACCCCGGCCGCGGTGGAGATCGAGCTGCACGCCAGGCGGCAGCTCGCCGCGGTGACCGGCACCGGCCTCACCGGCGGCGAGTTGCTGGTCGACCTCGGCGGCGGGTTCGCGACGGTGGGCACGACCGGTGGCATCGGTGGCACACCGCCGTTCCCGGTGCCGTTGTCGGGGGAGCTGCCCGGCCTCACCGCGACCGGGCTGCGGATCAGCACGGCGGGTGCCGGCCCGGACGTGTCGGCGCTGCGGGTGGCGTCCCCGCCGAGCAACGTGACGCTGGCGGTGGACGGCGGGCCGGTGTTCTTCACCCATTTCGGCGCACTGGTGGAACCGGTCAGCACACCCGATTTCGCCGATCTGCTGCAGGCGATGCTGCCGAGGCTCGACCTGGCCCACGGGCACCACGTGGTGCCGTTCGTGCTGCACTCGGACACCATCGCGCGGCTCGATCTGGTGCTGGACCTGGAATTCGCGGTCGAGACCGGTGCCATGCCGGACGGAACGGCCAGGATGCGGGTGCCCTACACCTTCGACGGCGCGCCGTCCGGTGGCCGGGCCGCGCTGGCGGTGCCCGCCGGCATGGTCGCCGCACCGGGCGGTACCACCGGGCGGGTGCGGGGTGCGTTCGAAGCGAGCGAGGTCGTGCACGGCCCGGTCGCCGCGGGCGCCCCGGCCGAGCTGGTGGCACTCGGCGCGGACAGCCCGCTGGCACAGCCGTTCGTGCTGGGGAAGACCGAGCTGGCGACCTCCGTCGATCTGCTGCTCACCGCGGTCACGGCGGAGGTCGTGCTGACCGTGGACGTGGTGGACGACGCGGACGGGAAACCGGGCACGCGGTCGGTGCTGCCCGCACCGGCCGCCCGCACGGTGACCCGTGACCAGGCGGCGTCGCCGACCTGGGTCAACATCGTGCTGCCGGGCGAGACCGAGTTCACCGAAGGGATCCGCCGGTGGGTGGTGCTGCAGGCCAAGACCGGCAAGGCGGCCTGGGGTGCGGACCGCGCGACCGGCGTCGGCCTCCAGCGGACCGGTGACGGCGGGCTGTCCTGGCGCCAGGCGGGCACCGGGCCCTTGGCCGCGCGGCTTCGGTTGCGGCACACCACGCGGGAGTTCCGGATGCCGCTCGAACTCCGGGTCGCGGCGGACGACAGCGAGGTCGCCGTTTCGCTGCAACGCTTCTCGCCGCAGGGCGCGATCGATCTCGGCCTGGATTTCCCGGAGGTCGCGTCGGCGGTGAACGAGGCGCTGGCCGCCGCGGGCCACGGTGCCGAAGGCGGCGGCGAGCACGTGGCCAACGGCGATTTCACCGACTGGTACCGCGTTGGCACCGAGGTGGGTTCGAGCGGTCCGCTGGTGCCGTCCACGCCGCAGCCGGTGTTCGGCCAGGCCGCGTTCGGCCCCGCCGGTCAGACGGCCTACCTCACCGTGCGGGATTCCGAGGGCGCCCGGCTGGTGGCCTTCGATCCGCTGTGCCGGGACGAACTGAAGAACTCCGCGATCGGCCCCGGCGTGCCGACCGCGATGGCACTCGACGCGGCGGGCGGCCGCGCGCTGGTCGTGCTGGCCGAGCCGCTCGGGACGCAGGCGGCCGCGGTCGTGCCGGGCTGGCGGTTCGTGCTGGTGGACACCGGAACCGGCCGCCCGATCGGCTCGCCGGTCCTGGCGCGGGTACCGGACGAGGCGCCGGCGCCCGCCGGGGTGGACGCGCTGGTGTGTTCGGTGGACGGGCTCGCGGTTTTCGCGCTCTGCAAGGAAGGCGACGTCTCGTCCAGGATCTACCGGATCCCGTGGGCGCTACTGGCCGATGCGGCCGCGTCCGGTGCCGGACTGCCCTTGGCGGAGCTGGAATCGACCGGCCTCTCCGGCACGCCGAAGGCGATGACCGCCGGCCAGGACGGAAAGCTGTACGCGCTCACCGCGTCGGCGGAACTGTCGACGCTGCACGTGCTCACCGGGGTGCCGGGCGGCGCGCGTTCGGTGCCGGCCGTGGACGGCGCGGTCGATGTCGCGGTCACCGCGTCCACCGTGCTGGTCGCGGGATCGACGACACTGCGGCTCCTGCGCGCCGCGGAGCTGAGCAAGGTGGCAGATCTTCCCCTCGAGGTCAGCGCGCGCCGGATCGGCGTCGACCCGGCGGGCGAGCTGGCACTGGTCACGCACACCGGCGGTGCGCTCGCCGTCGACCTGCGAAGGCGGGCGCTGACCTCTGTCTACATCGGAATGAGCGCCGGGGAGGGGCTGGCGATGAGCCCGGCCGGCACGCACGCGGTGGTGCTCGGGAACCAGCCCGCGGCGGCGAAGATGCTGGTGCTCGGCAGGCTCCAGCCGGTGGACTGGCAGCTCACCGCGGGTGAGGTCCGGCCGCGGTGCCTGTCCAACGGGGCCGGCACGCTGGCGGTGCTGGGCGTCGAAGGCGGCTGCATCGGTTACGTGACGGCACTTTCCGCGCTCTCGCAGGTGGTGCCGGTGGTCGCGGGAACCCGGTACCGCTTCGCCTTCGATGGCGTCGCCGACACCGAGGGCGCGCTGGGCGAGATCCTCTGGCGCGGCGACGGCTGCGCCGCGCTGCGCACCGATCGGCTCCCGGTCACCGCGCTGGACCTCCGGTTCGAACCGGCGCTCGACAGGTTGCCCCGGCACGAAACCACGCTCGTTTCCCCGGAAGGCGCGACCCAGGCGGAGATCCGGTTCTCCACCGGGGAGGGCATGCTCGGCGTGGACGCGGTCACGCTGGCGGGCTCGGCGAACGAGGCGACCGGTGCGTGGCAGCCGTCCGAGCCCTCGGTGCTCGTCACCCAGGCCGACACCGGGGTGACGGTGTCCAACGGCGGCGGCGCCCCAGCGACGGTGCGCCAGCCCGCCGGTGCCGAAGGCGGGCAGCGGTTCGAACTGGCGGTCACCGCGGTCGCTTCGCCGGGTTGCGCGGTCGAACTCGCGTTCGTCGACGAGTTGTCCGCGCCGGTCGGCGCCGTGATCCGGCTCGACCTGGACCCGCTCGAATTCGACGGCCGCGCCGCGGCGGGCGAAGTACCGGCGGGAACGACCGGAGCCGAGCTGAGGATCGTGCTGCCGCCAGGAGGTTCGGTGGACCTGACCGCGCTCGACCTGAGCATCGGCGCGGCGCACGAGGTCGGCCTGTACTTCGTCTCGGAGGCGCCCGGTGAGCTGACCATGAGCGGGGTGGCCGTGCGGCTCGACCGCGCCGAACCGAGCGTGCCGCCGATCCCGCCGGGCGGCCTGTGCCCGCCGCGCACTCCCGCCGGTGGCGGTGAGCACTGCTTCTGCGGGTCGTGCGGGCAGGACCGGCCGGTCGGCCGCAGTTCCCCGGCGCGGACCGCGTCCGGTCGTCCCGCGTCGGTGACCGCCTGCCCGGCCTGCGGCAGCCCGCGGATCCGGCTCGGCGGGCGCCTGGTCCCCGGGGCGGATCCGGTGGCGCTGCCGCGGTACCGGCTGCCCGTGCGCCACGGGCCCGCGCGGCGCGGCCCGGCGGTGCGGGCGAAGCTGCGGGTGCCGGCGAAGCTCACCGCGATCCCCGGGGTGGCTACGAGCCGTGCCACCGATCTGCGGTCGGCTGGCATCCGCACGGTGGTGGCGCTGGCGGAGGCCGAGGTCTCGACCGTGGCCCAGCTACCGGGGGTCTCCCCGAAAATGGCGGAAGGCTTCATCGCCGAGGCCAAGCGCCTTGTCCACGAGCGGGGCGAACACGTCCTCTTCGACCGCTGACCGGTGCTCAGGCAGGGGGACCGGCCTGCGGTTTGAGGATGCTCGCGTTCGGCGGGAGCATGAGGAAGACCCGGTTGGACACGCGTTCGATGTCGCCGCGCCTGCCGAGGATCGCCCCCGACGCGAAGTCGATCACGCGCTTGGCGTCCGAGGCGTCGAGGTCGTGCACGTCGAAGAGCACCGGGATGTCGCGGCGGAAGTACTCGCCGATGATCCGGACGTCGCGGAAGTCCGTGAGCCGCACGACCGCGATGTGCATTTCCGGTTGCCGCGCACCAGGGTCGTCGTACCGGTCGTCCGCGGCGAAGTCCCCGTCGTAGGCGGGTTCGCCGTAGCTGGGCGTGGCACAGGTGGACCCGAGCCCATGACCGGTATTGCGTATGTCCACTTGCGCCTCCGCTTCCGCTGGGTGGAGGTTACCCGCCCTGATCGCCGTAGCGCGGCAACACGCCCGGAACGGTTGCCAGCGGGGAGAAACCGGGGCTCACCGGTCCCGCATCCTCGCCTTCACCCCGGCCTCGAGGGCCTTGCCGATCTTCGAGCGCGGGAGATCGGGCCAGGTCACCACCTCCTTCGGCGCTTGACGCTGCCAAACCGCTCCTTCACGATCGCGCGCGGCTCCTCCGCCGAAGCGATCTGTCCTTTGTGGAGCTGGACGACGACGGTGACCTGTTCGCCCCATTCGTCGTCGGTCATGGTCGCCATGGGAGTGGTTCCTTCCGTTGCTGGTCCAGAAAGCGCCAGCGGGTCGCGGTGAACCCGTTTTCCTTGCCGAACGCGAACACGACCGCCGGAGTGACCGCGAAGACGTGCTGAGGATCGCTCAGTGCGGTGTCGGCGGGATCGTGGAACCCTCCTTCGCCGACGAACGGGTGCCACCAGGGGTACTTGGCCGGGAACAGGTCCGCGATCCGGTGCAGCCTGGCGGTGTCGCGTACGAGGTGCGCCGTGCCCTCGACCACGATGTCGACGTCGTGACCGGGAACGGTGATGGCGCAGGTGCCGTTCTCCGCAAGGTCGCGGACCTTGCGGGTCCGCCGGCCGCTGGCGAAGCAGACCGCGCCGTCCAGCCAGACGCCGAGTATCGGTACCACGTGCACTCGCCCGCTCGCCGTGGACGTTGCGAGCAGGTAGTCTCCGCTGTCGCTCAGCCGGGTCCGCGCGTCGGCCCAGCACAACGCGGTCAGTGGCGTGCCACCGGGGCTGGTCAGCTGTTCGGCACTCGGCTCCGGTGTTCCGTCGGCTGTCATGTCCCCGACGCTAGGCTCGTACCCACATCGGCGAAAGCGATTGTTTGCGATCAAGCCGATCGCGATCAGTCATGCTCGTCTGCCGCGAGCGGCCACGAGGTGGCTCCATTGTGGACAGTCTGCCCGGTGCGGTCGCCCAGTGGGGTGGGTTCGCCGAGCGCGACCCCGGCCACGCTGACCTCGCCGGGTGCCGGGCCGCTCACCTGGAACAGCGTGCGCCGCAGCTTTCCGTTCGGGTCGCGCGGCATCGTGGGCACCGCCCACACCGACCGCGGCAGTTTGAACCCGGCCAGGCGTTCCCGGCAGTGCGCTTCCAGGTCGAGCGGGAGCCGGGAGCCGTGCACCTGGAGCGCCGCGGCGACCCGCTGGCCGTACTCGTCGTCCGGCAGCGCGAACACGGCCGCGTCGTGGACTTCCGGGTGGCTCAGCAGCGCGGCCTCCACCTCGGCGGGGTAGATGTTGACGCCGCCGGAAATGATGGTGTCGTCGTCGCGGCCGGTCAGCACCAGGTAGCCGTCTTCGTCGAGGTATCCGCTGTCGCCGAAGGTGTAGGTGTCCGGCCGCAGGTGCGCCTCGGCCGTCTTCTCCGGTGCGTTGTGGTAGCGGAAACCCCGGCCCGGCCGTCGCCGGACGTACACCTTGCCGTGCCCGCCGGGCGGCAGTTCGGCACCGTCCTCGCCGACGATCAGCACCTGCGCCGAACCGACCGTCCGGCCGACGCTGGCCGGTTTGCGAAGCCACGTCTCGCTGTCGATGGTGGTCACCATGCCGCCCTCGGTGGAGGCGTAGTACTCGGTGAACACGGGGCCCCACCAGTCGATCATGTCGCGCTTCAGCTTGGGAGCACAGGGAGATCCGCCGTGCCACACCAAGTCGAGGCTGTCGCCGGAGAAGGCGGCGCGCTGCCCGTGCGGCAACCGCAGCAGCCGCGCGAAATGCGTCGGCACGAGATGCGTGGTGGTGATCCGGTACCGGTCGATCACCGAAAGCAGATCGGCGGGATCGAACCGCGGGCGCACCACCAGCCCGCACCCGCCGAGCATCGGGAACAGCGAGAGGAAGAGCTGCCCCGAGTGGTACCAGGGCCCGGTGAGCAGGTTGCGCCCGGTGCGCGGCAGGCCGACCGAATCGCTCAGCCTCCCCAGCAGCGAATTCACCTTGCCGAGCGGAGCGCCCGCGTGCAGGAGCGTGCTCACCACGCCCTTGGGATGGCCGCTGGTGCCCGAGGTATACAGCAGCATCGAGCCGCAGACCTGCCCGTCCGGCTCCGTCTCGTCGGCGGTGCGGAGCAGGTCGTCGAGCGCTTCGAGACCGTACTGCGCGATGCCGCCGGTGACCGCGCTCAGCCGGGCACCCGCGACGGGGTGGCGTGCCAGCGCCGCGCTGACCGTCGCGGCGGTGCCGGGGTCGGCCACCACCGCCGCGGGCACGCAGTCGCCGAGCAGGTAGGCGATTTCGTCGGTGGTGAGGTGCCAGTTCACCGGGACCAGCGTGATCCCGCTGTGCAGGCACGCCAGCAACGCTTGGAACGTGTACCGGGAATTGCCGGTGACCAGCGCGAGCCGGTCGCCGAAACCGAGGCCGCGCTCCCGCAGCGCGGTGATCCACCCGTTCACCGCGCGGTCGAGTTCGGCCCAGGTCAGCGATTCCTGGCCGTCGTCGAGCGCGGGTTCGCCCGGCCGCGCCAGCGCCATCGGCTCAAGGAGCGCCGCCATCAGCGCACCCGCGGTTCGGGCCGGGTGGCCAGCAGGTCGCGGACGAGCCTGCGCGAGACCTTGCCGGTGCCGTTGACCGGTAGCTCGGCCACCCGTACCAGCCGTCGCGGCCGCTTGTCGTCGGCGAGTCGCCCGATCAGCCAGGTCCTCAGCTGGTCCACCGTCAGGTCGGTGCTCGTGACCACGGTCGCGCACACTGCCTCGCCCCAGCGTTCGTCCGGTACGCCGACCACCGCGCACTGGCGGATGACCGGGTGTTCGAGCAGCACGGCTTCGACGTCGGCGGGGTAGACGTTGACGCCGCCGCTGATGATCAGGTCGTTTCCGCGATCCACGACGTACACGTATCCCCGTTCGTCCAGGTATCCGATGTCGCCGACCGTCGCCCAGCCTCCGGCGGCTTCGGCGGGGTGATCCCCGGACGCGCCGCGGTAGGCGACGAACGACAGGGGAGTGCGGGCGCGGAGCACACCGCGTTCGCCGGGGCCCAGTTCCCGATCGCCGTCGAAGGCGCGCACCGTGACGCCGGGGAAGGGCCGTCCGCAGGACCGCGGGCTGCGCAGCAGTTCCGCCGCGGGCAGCACGGTCAGCGGCCCGAGTTCGGTGCAGCCGTAGCAGTCGAGGAACACCGGGCCGAACGCGGCGACCGCCCGCCGCTTGAGCTCACCGGGAAACGGCTCGCCCGAGACGACCACGTTTCGCAGGGACGCCGGATTCTTCCCGCCCTGTTCCGCCACCTCGACGATGGCGCGGAGCTGGCTCGGGGTGAGGAAGGCTCCGTCGCAATCGTCCCTGATCGCGGCGGCCAGCCAGTCGTGGCTGTCGAACCGCGGGAGCACGGTCACCGCGCCGCCCTTGGCGAGCACCATCAACGCACAGGTCAACGGGCCGGAGTGGTACAGCGGACCGGCAGACAGGAACCGGCTGCCGCCGCCGATGCCGAAACCGCGCGCGATCGCTTCGGCCAGCGCCCGGTCGCCGCGGGTCCGCACCGCGGCCTTGGGGCTCCCGGTCGTGCCGGAGGTGAAGATCAGTGACGAACCGGCGCCGAGCCGATTGGTCCCGCCCGGTTCTCCCGTGCGCTCACCGACGGGCCACGACGCCGGATCCGTCGAAGGGTCGTCGAGGTCGAGGCGGGGGCACGTGGTCGCCGCGGCCGGTACCAGCTTCGCCGTGGTTCGTTCGACGACCAGCACGCGGGGCCGCGCGACCGCCAGCATGCGCTCGAACTCGCCGGGGCTCGCCCGGTAGCTCAACGGGACGGTCAGCGCGCCGAGCCGTTGCGCGGCCAGGGCGAGCAGCAGGACTTCGACCCGGTTGTGCAGTACCCAGCAGAGGCGGTCGCCCGGTCGCACCGCGTGGGCGCGCAGGAGTGAAACGAGCCGGTCGACGGCGAGATCGACGGCGGCGAAGGTCAGCTCCGCACCGGTGCTGTCCCGCAGCGCCACGGCGTGCGGGGTTCGCGCGGCGTGTTCCCGTACTCCTTCGCTCATCGGCGCGGCACCGGGACGGGGGCCACCGGTGACGGGCGAGCAGGACACGGCGAAGGGCACGAACGATCGTGGCGGTTCACGCGGCGAGTGTAGCTCTATCTACTATCTTGTATCTAGATCCTCGTCGATCGGCAGGGGAACAGCCGTGCGATGTCAGGAGCCGTCGGCCCCGGAGCCGGCCTTGTTGCGCATCCGCGTGACCCAGCCCTGTGCCGTGTGCACCGGCACGTCGTAGTGGGACGCGACACCGGTGATGGTGCCGACCTCGTCGTAGACCTTGGCGAGTTCGTCGAACTCGGGGGCGCGCCGGTACGTGCGGGCCGGACGCGGCTTGGCCTTCGAGGTGTTCTGCTTGCGGCTCTTGGCCGGCCTGCGGTCCGCCGCTCCCTTCGCCGTCTTGGCCTGGGCCTTCTGCGGCGCGGGCGCCGGCTGGCGCGCTTCCGGCCGGAAGGCCAGCGCGAGCTGCGCGGGATCGATCCTGGCGAGCGACTGCGCGGCGGAAACCCCTTCGGCGCCGGTCCGGATCGTCAGCTCCTTGACGTACGGCTTGTCGCCCGCGGTCTCGATCAGCACGGTCATCTCCGAGCCGAGCTCGCTATCTGCGGTCGCATCGTGCGGTTTGATGGTAACGACATACTGACCCATTGCTGTGCTCACACCCCTTCTGACGGGTCCGCTCGCACCTCCCCCTGCAGCGTGCCGGACAGACCACCAAGTGTCGTTTGATCACTATACTTTATCGGCTCGTGCTGGTCCTGACACCCGGATCGTGCCATGACCGGGGCCGGCGAGCGCAGCGGGACCGCGAAACACCGAAGCAAGATGACAGAGAGTCGTCACGGGCGCGCTGGCCGTGTCGGTCCGGCAAGATTGCTCCGACGGGTGTAGTTATTTCTCCCGGGTTAATAATGCCTACACAAAAAATATGCCGTCGAACATTTTCGTCAGGCAACTTCGTTCCTTGAATGAGAATTTCCGACTTTGTCCCTACGCGGTCGTCCCGGTGCCGTTCACCTGCCCGATGAGGGATGATACCCGGCCTTGACGTCGACCTTTCAGCTGATTAGCGTGCTTCCCAGCTGCTGAGAGGGACGATTTCCTGGGGGAACGGTGTCGGAGTGTGCGGTGTCGAGTCAGCTTGGGGTCAGATTGGTTCAATTCAGGACGTCAATGCTCGCGGACGTGTTGATTTTCTCGCTACTGACGTCGACCGCACGGTCGCGCCCGGTATTGCCGGAACGGAAATGGCAGGTGGAATCCCCGGTGCGGGGCGGCACCGTGCACTGGGCGCCGGTGGGCGACCAGCGGCGCGGGCCGGTCACTCGGCGTGGCCGCGTGCTCGGGTACGGGCGCACGCACGAACCACGGGTAAGGCGACGGCAGACACGACGTCCGCAAGGGTCCGCCCTGTGCGCGCGCGAATCGTCCGCGGGTCAACGGTCCGTGCCGGAAGAGCTGCTGAGCGAGGATCTCGCGTTCCGCGTGCGCCGGCTCGCCGACCACGGGGTGAACGGCCTCTTCGACGACCTCTGGCCGGTGGTGCGCACCGAGCGCCAGGTACTGCGCCTCGGATCGCACTGCAACACCCCGATCGACGTCGCCGACGACGACCTGCTGCTCATGCCGTCGGTGTTCTGCACCTCGTATGTGGTGTCCGTGGTCGAACCCGGCCTCCCGACCGTCATCGTCTACCCGGCCCGGGGCAGCGCCCACCTCGCGGCGGGCGTTATCGCCGGTGTCCGGGCCGAGTTGCAGGCGTTCCTCGACGAGATCGGGCTCGCCGTCCTCCGCGGTCTTGCCGTGCCCCGCACCCTCGACGAACTGGAGGACCTGATCGCCGTGCACCCGGTGCGGATCGCGGGCGCGCTGGAGCGGCTGCGCACCGACGGGCTCATCGGCAGGCGGCAGCGCGGGACGGTGTTCTACCGCCGCGGCATCGGCGCGCTGCTGAACGGATGGCGCTGCGGCGGTTGTAGGTCGAACGCCGCGGAGCCCGCGCCTTCGCTCAGCACGGCAACCAGACGTTCTTGGGTCTGGTGAACTCCCGCAGCCCGCTGACACCGCCGATCCGTCCGTAACCGCTCTGCTTGGTGCCCCCGAACGGCGCGCCCGCCGCCATGCCCGGCACGCCGTTGACCCAGACGTTGCCCGCGGTCAGGTCGGCGGCCAGCCGGTGCGCCCGGCGCAGATCGCTGGTGTGCAGGTAGGCGGCGAGGCCGTAGCGGGTGCCGTTGGCCATCGCGACGGCCTCGTCGTCACGGGTGAACCGCTGCACGGTGAGCACCGGGCCGAAGATCTCCTCCTGGACGAGTTCGCCGTCCTGGCCGGCCTCGGCGAACACCGTCGGCCCGAGGAAGTAGCCATCGGCGAGTGGGCCGCCGAGCCGTTCACCGCCGAGGACGAGCTTGCCGTCGCCGCGTTCCCTGGCGCGCGAGACGAATCCGAGCACCCGCTCGCAGGCCGCGGCCGACACCAGCGGGCCCATCATGGTGCGCGCCGCGCGCGGATCTCCGACGACGACCCGGCGCAGCCGCGCGGTGAGCACGTCCAGCACCTGCTCGTACACGCTGCTTTCGACCAGGACGCGGGTGCCGTTGGCGCAGCCCTGACCGGACAGCGCCACCACGCCCGCCATCGCCAGCCTCGCGCTGAACCGGGGGTCGCTGTCGGCGAACACGAGATGCGCCGACTTCCCGCCGAGTTCCATCCCGACCGGTTTCAGCAGTTCCCGTGCCCCGTCCAGTACCGCGCGCGCCGTCGCGGCGCCCCCGGTGAAGTGGACCTTGTCCACACCGGGATGCCGGACCAGTGCCTGACCGGTCGCGGGCCCGCCGGGCAGCACCGCCAGTACCCCGCTGGGCAGTCCCGCCTCGACGGCCAGCGCGCCGACGCGCCCCGCCACGAACGGCGTCAGCTCGGAGGGCTTCACCACGACGGTGTTGCCCGTCGCCAGCGCGGGGCCGAGCATCTGCCCCATCGACACCAGCGGCCCGTTCCACGGGATGATGATCGCGACCACGCCGTACGGTTCGTCGAGCGTGTAGTCCAGTGCCCGCACTGGCCACGTCGGCACGACTTCGCCGCCGATCTTGTCCGCCCAGCCCGCGTAGTACCGGAGGTGGTCGGCTGCCACCTCCGCCATCCGCGACGTGAACTGGACGGGCAGCCCGATTTCCAGCGTTTGCAGCGCGCCGAGTTCGCCGGCGTGCGCGACGAGCAGGTCGGCGAACCGCAGCAGCACGTTCCGCCGCTGGTCGGCGGGCAGCGCGCGCCAGCCGGGCGCGGCGTCGGCGGCGAGGCGCACCGCATGGTCGACCTCGTCGGCGCCGGCGAGCGGGAACGAACCGGTCACCGTGCCGTCCGCCGCGTAGACGTGGTCCACCGAGCCCGCCGACGTGCTCGTCACCATGCCGTCGCCGAGCAGTACCCCGGACTCGGGCACGACCAGGGCGGGATCCACCGAGACTGTCATCGTATCTCGCTTTCTGTTCCGTACGCTGCCGGACAACGGTAGCGTTTCTGGTGTCTGTGATTCCCGCGGAGGTCAGGATGGCGAAGACCATGCACCTGAACGTGTTCACCCAAGCGTCGCCGTCGCCGCAGTTCAAGGGCATGTGGCGGGCCGACGGCGATCGCACCGCCGTCGGCTACCGGTCGATCGACTACTGGACCGACTACGCGCGCAAGCTCGAAGCCGCCTGCGTCGACGCGCTGTTCTTCGCCGACGTGCACGGCGTCTACGACGTCTACCAGGGATCCTGGGCTCCCGCGGTGCGCAACGCGGTGCAGGTCCCCTCGATCGACCCGGCGCCGATCGTCGCCGCCGCGGCCGCGGTGACCCGCCACCTCGGCCTCGCCATGACCTACTCGACCACCTACCACCAGCCCTACGAGTGCGCGCGCCTGTTCTCCTCGCTCGACCATCTCACCGGTGGCAGGGTCGGCTGGAACATCGTGACCTCGTATCTGCGGTCCGCGACCGCGAACGGGCTCGGCGAGTACCTCGAACACGACCTGCGGTACGACCGGGCAGCGGAGTACATCGACGTGGTGCGCGCGCTGTGGGAGCGGAGCTGGGACGACGACGCGGTGGTGCTCGACGCCGAGCACAACGTGTTCACCGATCCCGCGAAGGTGCGCGAGATCGGGCACGAGGGCGAGTGGTTCTCGGTGCGGGGGCCGCACCAGTGCGAACCGTCGCCGCAGCGGACCCCGGTGCTCTACCAGGCGGGAGCCTCGCCGAAGGGCATGGCGTTCGCCGCGCGCGTCGCCGAAGTCGCCTTCCTCACGATGTCCGATCCCCAGGACGGCGCTGGCCAGGTGCGCGGTCTGCGGTCGCAGGCGGTCGGATGCGGGCGGGCACCGGGGGACATCAAGGTCCTGCAGGGTTCGATGGTGATGGTCGGGGCGACGGCCGCCGAGGCCAAGCAGCGCGCGTCGGCGTACAACTCGTTGTGGAGCGCGGAAGGCCAGCTCGCCAAGTGGTGCGGCTGGATGGACGTCGACCTGGCGAAGTTCCCCGACGACACACCGGTGGACGACGTCCGCGGCCAGGCGAGCAACTCGTTCCTGGGATTCCTCAAGCGCCTCTCGCCCGAGCGCGAGTGGACGATCGGCGACGTCAAGTACCTCGTGTCGCGCCCCCGCAGGCCGCGGACCAACGCGCCGGTGACCCTGTACGGCACGCCGGAACAGGTCGCGGGCCGGATGGAGCAGTGGCTCGAGGTCGCCGACGTGGACGGGTTCAACCTCATCCCGTGCCTGCCCTCGGCAGGCGTCGACGACATCTGCGACCTGCTGGTGCCGGAGTTGCAGCGGCGCGGGATGTTCCGCCGGGCCTACGATCCCGCCGAGCGCACGTTGCGGGAGCGGTACTTCGGCGCGGGTAACGTCCGGTGCCGGGCTCACGCGCCGGGGTCCGCGGTGAGCAGTGCCGCGCCGAAAGCCGAATAGGAGTCCCGCGCCGCCACGAAGTGCTGGGTCGCGGTGTGCGCGTCCCGCACCCGGCGCTGCATCGGCGAGCTGTCGTAGACCGACGACCCGCCGGCCAGCCGGTGGGCCGTGCCGACGACACCGCTGGCGGTGGCGATGATCTTGGTCGCGCACGCCCGCAGCTCGGCACGATCCCGTGCGGTGGCGGGAAGCCCGGCCCGCTCCCGCGCGGCGGAGGCTTCGGCCTGCCGGTACAGCAGGGCGCGCGCGGCGAGCAGTTCGGTGTGCGCTTCACCGAGCTGGTCGTGGAACACCGTCGACGAGGCGAGCGAGGTCCTGCTCAGCGCCGGGCGCTTCCCGCCGGTGGCCAGTTCCCGGTCGTAGCCGAGCGCCGCGGCCGCGATGCCGACCACGACGGCGGCGATGAGCAGGCTGGACTCGGCGATCCTCGTCCTGGCCCGCGCGGTCGCCGGGTCGGTGGGATCCATGGTGATCATGCGCGGCTCCTGGCAGACCGCGCCCGCGACCGCCACGTCGTGGCTGCCGGTGGCGCGCAGGCCGAGCACCTGCCAGGTGTCCGCGATCTCGATCTCGTGGCGGGGCAGCAGCACGATCCTGGTCAGCGGTCCGCCGTCGGGACCGAGCTCCACCGAACGGTCGCGCACCAGCACGCAGTTGACGTAGAACCACTGCGCCCGCTCGCAGCCGGTGACGAACGGCCAGCGCCCCTTGACGCGCCTGCCGCCGGTCACCGCGGTCGCCCTGCCCTTGGGCGCGACGGCACCCGCGGCGAGCAGATCGGGCCCCGCCGCGTACAGCTCGGCGACGGTCGCCTCGGGCGCGCAATCGATGATGAGCTGGGACAACGCGGCTTGGCCGACCACCCATGCGGTCGACCCGTCCGCGGTGGCCAGCGCCTCCAGCACGCCGAGCAGCTCCGGCAGCGGCACCGCCGAACCGCCGTGGCGCGCGGGCGCGGCCAGGCGGAAGCAGCCGGCCGCCAGCAGTGCGTCGACCAGCGAGGCCGGGAGCACACCCTTGGCGTCCGCCTCGGCGGCGAACCCGTCGACGAGGGGCAGCACCTCGGTCACGGTGTCCATCACTTCTCCTATCTGCGTTCAAGGGTGTCGGTTCCGGCGCGGCGACGGCTAGGCTTGGCCGATCCGTCGAGAATGGCGCTGGAGGGCATTTCGTGACGACGCAAGCGAACGACGGCAAGGTTCTCGCGATGCGCATGTGGCGGTCGATGCTCGCGACGCAGGAGCTGATCACCTGCTACCTCGGGGTACGGCTCGGCTGCTACGAGGCGCTGGCCACCGGTCCGGCGACCGCGGGCGAGCTGGCCGAGCGGGTGGGCGTGGCGCCGCGGTACGCGGTGGAATGGCTCGAACAGCAGGCGGTGATCGGCATCCTGGAGGTGGCCGACGCGACGCTGCCCGCGGACGAGCGGCGCTATTCCCTGCCTGCCGCGCACGCCGAGGTGCTCACGGTGTCCGACAGCCCGCAGTCGATGGCCGCGCTGGCGTTGCTGCCCTTCGGCGGCGTGGCCGCGGCGCTGCCGAGCCTGCTGGAGGCGTTCCGCACCGGGGGAGGGGTGCCGGATTCGGTGTACGGCGAGGACTGGCGCGCCGGGCACGGCAGCGCCAACCGCGCGATGTTCCTGCACGAGCTGCCCGGCTGGATCGAGGCGTTCGCACCGGACGTGCACGCGGCCCTTTCCGAGCCGGGCGCCACCGTCGCCGATGTCGCGTGCGGTTCCGGCTGGGCGAGCATCGCGCTCGCGACCGCCTATCCGGAGCTGCGCGTCGACGGGTTCGACCTCGACGCCGAAGTCCTCGCCGACGCCGAGCGGGAAACCGGTGCGCGCGGGCTCGGCGAGCGGGTGCGGTTCTTCGCCATGGACGCCGCGAAGGCGGAGGCGGCGGGCGACTACGACCTGGTGTGCCTCTTCGACGCGTTGCACGAGATCTCGCACCCGGTCCGCGTGCTGCGGACCTGCCGCGAGCTGCGCGCGGAAGGGGGCACGGTGCTCGTGCTCGACGCGAAGGTGGCGCCGGAGTTCACCGCACCGGCGGACGAGGTCGAACGGTTCCAGTACGGCACCAGCCTCCTGCACTGTCTCCCCGCCTGCCTTGCCGAGCCGGGTGCGACCGGAACCGGCACGGTGATGCGCCCCGGCGCGGTGCGGCGGTTCGCCGCGGAAGCCGGGTACGCGGCCACCGTCCTGCTGCCGGTCGCGGATCGGTTCCACCGGCTCTACCGGCTGGTGGGCTGACCCGCGCGCCGGTGTTCAGGACTGCTCGGCGAGCTTCTCCAGCACGAGGTCCTGCACGTTGCCGACCGTGGTGATCTTGCGCGCGGTCTCCTCGTCGATCGGCTCCAGGTCGAACTCGTCCTCCAGCGCGAAGGCGACTTCCATCAGCGCCAGCGAGTGGTAGCCGAGGTCTTCGACCAGCTTGGTGTCCGCCTTCAGCTCGGTATCGGAGTCGGGCGCGAGGTCCTTGATGAGGGTGAGCACGATTTCGCGGACGTCATCGTCGGTCCACTCCGTCGTCGCCGACGCTGCGGGCTCGGTCATGGTGCTGATCTCCTGTTCGGTTCGGCATCACGGGTTTCGTCGCACGGGCGCGGTTCGAGGAGGCCGCGCTCCCGCAGGATCGGGAGCACCCCCTCGCCGAACCAGTAGGCCTCTTCGAGATGGGGCTGGCCGGAAAGGATGAAGTGGTCGAGGCCGAGCCGGTGGTACTCGGCGATGCGGTCGGCGACCTCGTGGTGGCTGCCGACCAGCGTCGCCCCGGCGCCCGGCCGGGCGAGGCCGTAGCCCATCCACACGTTCGGGTAGACCTCGAGCCGGTCGGTGCTCCCGCCGTGCAGGACGGCCATCCGGCGCTGCCCCTCCGACTCGGTGCGCGCGAACCTGGCCTGCGCGCTTTCCACCGTCCTCGGGTCCAAAGTGGACATGATCTCCGCCGCGACCGACCATGCCTCCGCCGAGGAGTCCCGTGTGATGACGTGGAACCGGGTGCCGAAGCCGAGCGTTCTGTCCTGCGCGGCGGCGAGGGTGCGCACCTTCCGGACCAGTTCGGTCAATCCGTCGGGCCGCTCGCCCCATGCCAGGTAAACGTCGGCGTGCCGCGCGGCCACTTCGTGCGCGGAGCCGGAGGACCCGCCGAGGAAGATCGGTGGCCGCGTCGGATGCGGTCGCGTCAGCAGGCCCGCGGTCATCTCGTAGTAGCTGCCCGCGAAATCGACCGGTTCGCCGTCCCAGAGGCGGGTGACCGCGTCCACGAGTTCCGCGGTGCGCTCGTACCGCCGGTCGTGGTCGAGCCGGTCGCCGTAGCGGCGCTGCTCGTCGGCGTCGCCGCCGGTGACGACGTTGAACAGCAGCCTGCCGCCGGACACCCGTTGCAGCGTGGCCGACATCTGGGCGACGAGCAGTGGCGACACGAATCCCGGCCGCAGCGCGATCATGAACTTCAGCAGGCTCGTGCGCTGGGACAGCGCCGAGGCGACGACCCACGGATCCTCGCAGAACAGGCCGAACGGGGTCAGCACGCTTTCGAAGCCGAACCGCTCCGCGGCCTGTGCCACGGCACCGAGGTAGTCGATACCGGGTGCACGCCGCGGTGCTCGTGCGGCAGCGCCGTTCGCGGCCTTGGCGATGGTGCGCCCGTCCCCGTGGGACGGCAGGAACCAGTGCAGGTGCAGGGACATCCAGGAAGTCACCCCCGGTGCGGAGCCGTGGTCGAACACTATGCGATGTGCCGACTCAAGCCAAGATATCCGAGACTACTGTCTTGGGTTCGCTGACAACAAGAGAAACGAGATACGTGTATTCGCGCAGGAACGCCGCCGCCTCGTCCCCGGTGAGCTGGGCGTCGTTGTAGAACAGCACCGCGCGGAGTTCGGTCCCGCCGACCGGCACCAGCGCGAGCTCCAGCCCGAACCGGCTCCCGAGCTCGTCGGGGATCAGCAGCTCGACGTCGAGCCCGCCGGCGCGGCGGGTGTGCTCCACCTCGGCCATCACGTTGAACACGACGTCGTCCACCCGCCTGCCCCCGGTGTCCACCACGCCGCCGGGCAGCATCTGCGTCGGCAGGTCCTGGAACGCGAACGCGCCGATCACGGCCGCGTGCGCGTGCTGGAGCAGTTCGGCGAACGTGGCTCCGCCCGGCGCGCGCACGCGCAGCAGCACCATGTTCGCCAGCAGCCCGACGGTGCCCCGCACCGCGGCTCGCGACCGGTTGGCGAACATCGACGCCACCGCCAGGTCGTCCTGCCCGGTCCGCCGCCGCAGGTGCAGGTGGAACGCCGTGAGCAGCACGGTGAACAGCGTGGTGTGGTGCGCGCGGGCCAGTTCCCACAGCGCGGGCACGGTGGCGGGGTCGATCTCCGCGTGCGCCGATCCGGTCCGGCCCTCGCCGGGACGTGCCTGCGCGGCAGGGAAGCGGGCGAGCTGGGCGCCGGTGAGCTGGCGCCGCCAGTAGTCGCGGTGCCGGGACAGCGCGTCGCCGGAGAGCTGTTCGTGCTGCCACGCGGCGAACCGCGCGTACTGCCAGGTCGGCTCCGCCAGTTCCGCGGTGCCGCCGATGGCGCGTTCGTACAGCGCGCACAACTCGCCGAGCAGCACGCCCGTGGACCAGGCGTCGGTGACGAGGTGGTGGAGGTTGACGCACAGCACGTGCTCGTCGTCGCGCACGCGCCACAGCGTGACCCGCATCGGCCACTCCGTCGGGTCGAGCGGTGTCCGCACCTCCGCGGCCACCAGGTCGCCCGGATCGGTCCCGCGCGGCACGTCCAGCACGGTCCACGGCACCGCCCGTGCGGGGTGGACGAGCTGTTCGAGCCTGGCCGCGCGACCGGCGAAGGTGGTCCGCAGCGACTCGTGCCGTGCCGCCAGCTCGTGCACCGCCGAGCGCAGCGCCTGCTCGTCGAGCGGCCCGCGCAGGCGGCACAGCAGCGGGCAGTTGAGCGCGCCGAAGTCGGCCCGGTAGTGCTTGATGAGCCAGAGCAGGCGTTGCGCGATCGAGGCTGGCTCTCGGCGTGGGGTCACGACCGCGATTATGCAAGAACCAAGTTACTTGGTCGAGAGAAGCAAGATACGGTGACAGGAACCGGTGCCGTGACCTACCGTTCGGGTATGCGCAGAACGGTCGTCGCCGCCGAAGTGTCCGCCGAGCTCGACTGGGACTACGAGGCGGTGGACGAGCGGGTGCGCCGCCTCTACGACCGCGCCCGCCACGCCCAGTGGTCCGTGGAAGACATCGACTGGTCGATCGAGGTTCCGTTCGGCGCCCCGCTCGCCGACGATTCGGCCTTCGCGATGTCGGCCTTCCGCGAGTCGCCGATGGCGCGGCGGGGCAGGCCGATGTGGGACGCCTTCCGCTGGGAGCTGCAGTCCTGGATGGTCAGCCAGTTCCTGCACGGGGAGCAGGCCGCGCTCGTGGTGGCGGGGCGGCTGGTGGAGACCGTGCCCGATCTGGACAGCAAGATGTACGCGGCCAGCCAGGCCGTCGACGAGGCGCGGCACGTCGACGCCTTTTCCCGCTACCTCGCCGAAAAGGTCGAGCACCCCTACGAGGTTTCCGAACCGCTGCACCAGCTGCTGCGGGACATCCTCAGCGACGCCAGGTGGGACGTGACCGCGCTCGGCATGCAGATCATGGTGGAGGCGCTGGCGATGGCCGCCTTCCGGCTCGCCGAGCGCACCTTCCACGACGATCTGATCAAGGACATCACCCGGCTGGTGGCCAGGGACGAGGCGCGGCACGTCGCGTTCGGGGTGCTGTCGCTCGGCGGGGTCTACGGCGAGCTGACCACGGCGGAGCGGGTGGAGCGGGAGGAGCTGGTGCTGCAGGCGGCGAGCCTGATCCGGCGGCGGTTCCTGCTCGACGACGTGTGGCAGCGGCTGGACATCGACCAGCACGAGGGGACCGAGTTCGCCAGGCGGCACCAGCTCATGATCGCCTACCGGCAGGCCATCTTCTCGCGGGTGGGCCTGGCGCTGCGGCAGATCGGCCTGATGACCGAACGGGTCCGCGACGGCTTGGCGGGACTGGGACTGCTCGGGGTCTCGCTCGGCAGGCTGGACGGCCGGTGAGCGGTGACGACCGGAGGGAGGAATCGCTCCGGATGGCACAGCAGACCCCGCGGTACGACCTCGATTCGGTGGTGCGCCTGGCCGAACTGGCCGATTACATCGTTCCCTTCGCCATTCGCACCGCCTGCTCGCTCGGCGTGGCCGACGCGTTCGACGACGGCCCCGCTCCGGTCGAGACGCTCGCGGAGCGCACCGGCACCCAAGCGCCCGCCCTGCTGCGCTTGTTGCGCGTGCTCGCCTCGCGCGGGATCGTGGCCGAGCCCGAGCCGGGGGAGTTCACCCTCACCGGGCTCGGCAGGCCGTTGCGCGCCGACCACCCGCTTTCCCTGCGCGACACGCATTCCCTGTTCGCCGCCGACGTGCTGGCCTGGTCACGGCTCGACGTCCCGGTGCGTACCGGCGCACCCGCGTTCGACGTGGTGCACGGCACCGACTACTGGACGCACCTCGCGGCGAACCCGGACGACAGCGCCAGCGTGGACCGGTGGATGCGCGGCGCGAACCGGCTGCACCTGCGCACCGTGCTGCCCGCCTACCCGTGGGGCACCGCGAGCACGGTCGCGGATCTCGGCGGCGGCACGGGTGGCTTCCTCGCCGGGATCCTGGGGCGGCATCCCCGGCTGCGCGGGATGCTCTACGACCTGCCGCACGTGGTTTCCGGCGCCGGACCGGTGCTGACCGGGGCGGGGGTGGCCGACCGGTGCGCGGTGCTCGGTGGTGACCTGTTCGACCGCGCGCCGCGCGGCGCGGACGTCTACGTGCTCAAGACCGTGCTGCCGGGGTTCACCGACGACGAGGCGGTCCGCCTGCTCGGCAACGTCGCCGAGGCGATGGAGCCGGGGGCGCGGCTGGTGCTGCTGGAAGCCGTGCGGGTTCCCGGCGACGCCTACGACGTGGCGAAGCTGTTCGACGTGCACACGATGGTGCTTACCGGCGGCAGGCACCGCACGCGTGAGCAGAACGCCGCTCTGCTGGAACGGGCGGGGCTGCGGCTGGTGCGCGTCGTGCCGACGGCGACGTTGACGGTGCTGGAGGGCGAGCTCACCGCGGGCTGAGCGCCACGGGCACCGTCGCGTAGGCGCGGAACGGGGTGTTGGCCTGCCTGTGCGCCGGGCCGGCCGCGGAGAACTCGCGGACACGAGAAGCGAGCCGCTCGAACACGATGGTGCCTTCCATCCGCGCCAGGAACGCGCCGAGGCACAGGTGTGCGCCGCCGCCGAAGGTCACGTGCGGGTTCGGCGTGCGGCCGATGTCCAGTGCGGCCGGGTCGTCGAACACGGACTCGTCGTGGTTGGCCGAGCCGAGCAGGAGGATCAGGACGCGGCCGGCGCGCAGCTTCCTGCCCTCGATCTCCACCGGGGCGTTCAGGTACCTGGCGGTGCCTTGGATCGGCGCGTCGTAACGGAGGAACTCCTCGACCGCCGTGGCGGCGAGGCCCGGCCGGTCGAGCAGGCGGGCGCGTTCGGCGGGGTGGTCGAGCAGCGCGGCCCAGCCGGTGGTGATCAGGTGGACGGTGGTTTCGAAGCCCGCGAAGAACGAGAACACCGTGTTGTCCACGATTTCGGAGTGGGTCAGCGCTTCACCGGCGTCTTCCACCGCCAGCAGCCGCGAGATCAGGTCCTCGCGGGGGTGCCGCCTGCGTTCGGCCAGCAGCGCGCCGATGCGCTCGCGCAGCCAGCCGACCGCCGTGTCGGCCGCGGCGCGCGCCTCGTCCGGCACGATGGCGGCGAAGGCGCGGCCGAGGTCGATCGCGAACCGCCTGACCTCGTCGGTCGACTCCTCCGGGATGCCCATCAACCGGCAGATGACCCGTACCGGCAGCGGATAGGCCAGCTCGGGAACCACGTCGAGGCCGCCCCCGTCCAGCGCGGGTGCCAGCAGCTCGTCGGTGATCGCCTCGATGTCCGCTCGCATCCGGCGCACCATCGCTGGGCTGAACGCCTTGCCCATCAGCTTGCGCAGGCGAAGGTGCTCCGGCGGGTCGCGGTAGAGCATGATCCGCTGGAAGAACGCGCTCGCCGCCCCGTCGCCAGCGGAAAGCCGGTGGTAGTGCTCGGGGAACTGGCTGCCGAGGCGCGGATCCCGTTGCAGGCGGAGCACGTCGGCGTGCCGGGTGACCGCCCAGCTTCCCGCGCCGGAACGGCACAGCGGTCCTGCCGCGCGCAGCCGCGCGTAGGTCGGGTAGGGGTTCTCGACGACCTCGGGCTCGCGAGGGTCGAACCGGGGAGGAAGCGCTGCGGGACGCATGACGGCCAGTGTCGGCCGTCCCCGGCACGGCACGCAAGACGGTAAAACGAGAAAGAAGATAGTTGTTCCTGTGGTGGCGGAGGTCATCTAGTATCGCGGTGCGGTACCCAAGCAGAGTATCTGGGTTTTGGTGACGGTCGGAGGATCGGCGAGTGGCCAGCAGCAGTGAGGGTGACGGGGTCCTGCACTTCGAACGCATGCGCGCCGACGTGGCGGCCGGGCTCGACCTGCTTCCGGCGCAGGTGGGGGCGGACGACGATCTGCTCCGGCTCGGTCTCGATTCGCTGGGCCTGATGCGGCTGGCGACCCGGTGGCGGCACGCGGGCGCGCGCATCACCTTCGCCGAGCTGATCGAGAGCCGCACGCTCGCCGAGTGGTGGGACCTGGTGGCCGCGCGGATGACCGAGGGCGCGGCCGCCGCGCCGTCGCTGCCCGAGGTGGATCCGGCGGCGCCGTTCGCGCTCGCCGAACTCCAGCACGCTTACTGGGTGGGGCGCGACGACGGGCAGCCGCTCGGTGGCGTCGGCGCGCACTTCTACAACGAGTTCGACGGCACCGGGCTCGATCCCGACCGGCTCCGCCACGCGCTCGCCGCGCTGGTCCGGCGGCATCCCATGCTGCGTGCGGTGTTCCTCGACGACGGCACGCAGCAGATCGCCGGGCACGCGCCGAGTGCCGGGGTCGCCGTGCACGACCTGCGCCCGCTTTCCGTTCGCCGCAGGCAGGAGCGGCTGGCGGAACTGCGCGAGGAGATCTCGCACCGCAAGCTCGAAGTGGAGCGCGGCGAGGTGTTCGACGTGCAGCTTTCCCTGCTGCCGGACGGCGCCACCCGGATGCACGTCAGCATCGAGATGCTCGCCGCCGACGCGCACAGCTTCCGGAATCTGCTCTCCGAGCTCGCCGCGCTCTACGCCGATCCCGGCACCGCGCTGCCGCCGATCCGGTTGTCGTACCAGCAGTACCTCCTGGCGGCGGCGCTGGCCAGGGAACCGGAACGCGAGCGCGATCGGCGGTACTGGCAAGAACGACTCGCCGAACTGCCGGGCCCGCCCGAGCTACCGCTCGCCGTGGCGCCGGAGCGGGTGCGCGGGCATCGGGTCCGCCGCTGGCAGCACCGCCTGTCCGAGCCAGCCGACGCGGCGCTGCGCGAGCGAGCGCGGGAGCACGGGCTGACGGTTTCCGCGGTACTGCTCGCCGCCTTCGCCGAAGTCCTTTCCGCGTGGAGCGCCAGTCCTCGCTTCCTGCTCAACCTCCCGCTCTACGACCGCAGGCCGGTGCACGAGGACGTGCCCATGCTGGTCGGCGACTTCACCGGCCTGCTGGTGCTGGCGGTCGACACGACCGGGGACGACGGGTTCGCCGCGGCCGCGACCAGGCTGCAGGAGCGGATGCGCGCCGACGCGGCCCATGCCGCCTATTCGGGTCTGGACGTGCTGCGCGATCTCGCCGCCCAGCGCGGCGCCGCCGGGGCACCGGTGGTGTTCACCAGCGCGCTGAGCCTCGGCGAGCTGTTCGACGAGGGGGTCCGGGCACGGTTCGGCGAGCCGGGCTGGACGATGTCGCAGACGCCCCAGGTGTGGCTCGACTTCCAGGTCACCGAACGCGAGGGCGGGGTGTTCCTCAACTGGGACGTGGTGGCCGAGCTGTTCCCGCCCGGCATGGTCGACGCGATGTTCGCGGCCTACCTGCGGCTGCTGGCCTGGGCGACCGCGCCCGGTGCGGACTGGTCGGCGACCCCTCCGGAGCCGCTCGGCCCCTCGGCGCGGCAGGTGCGCGCCGAAGCCAACGACGTGACGGCGCCGAAGCGTGATCGCGGTCTGCACGAGGACGTTCTCGCCTGGGCGGGGCGCGATCCCGGGCGTACCGCGCTGCTTTCCGGCGACGGCGAAGTGACCTACGGCGAGCTGGCGCGGGCGTCGGCCGGTCTCGCCGGGCGGCTCGCGGCGCGCGGGGCCGGGCCTGGTGCCGTCGTCGCGATCAGCCTGCCGAAGGGCACCGAGCAGATCGTCGCGGTGCTGGCGATCCTGCGCACGGGCGCGGCCTACGTACCGGTCGGCATCGGGCAGCCCGCGCACCGGCGCGATCGCATCCTGCGCGCCGCGGGCGCTCGGTTCGTCGTCGGCGCGCACCTCGCGGACTTGCCGCCGGGGATCGAGACCGTGCCGGTCGACGGCGCGCCCGCGGAGTGTCCCGAGGTCGTCGTACGCGGCGAGGACAC
This sequence comes from Amycolatopsis minnesotensis, assembly GCF_039529815.1. Taxonomy (NCBI): domain Bacteria; kingdom Bacillati; phylum Actinomycetota; class Actinomycetes; order Pseudonocardiales; family Pseudonocardiaceae; genus Amycolatopsis; species Amycolatopsis minnesotensis. Next base: position 118,793 of record NZ_BAAANN010000008.1, read on the forward strand.
GGCCTATCTCCTGTTCACTTCCGGATCGACGGGGGAGCCAAAGGGCGTTGTCGTGTCGCACGGGGCCGCGGTGAACACCGTCGACGCCATCGGCGCGCGGTTCGGCGTCGGCCCCGATGACCGCGCGCTCGCCTTGTCGGCGCTGGACTTCGACCTGTCGGTGTACGACCTCTTCGGCCTGCTCGGCGCCGGTGGCTCGGTGGTCGTCCCGAGCGAAGACGAGCTGCGGGACGCGCACCGGTTCGTCAGCCTGGTGCGCGAGCACCGGGTCACCGTGTGGCAGACCGTCCCCGCCCTGCTCGACATGCTGTTGCTGGCCGCGGACGGGGCGCCGCTCGACTCGGTGCGGCTGGCACTGCTCGGCGGCGACTGGGTGCCGGTGGACATCGGCGCCCGGCTGCACGCGGTCGCGCCCGGCGCGCGCACCGTCGCGCTGGGCGGCACCACCGAGACCGCGATCCATTCGACGGTGCAGGAGGTTCCGCCGGACCCGCCGGACTGGACCTCGGTGCCCTACGGCAGGCCGCTGCCCAACCAGCTCCTGCGCGTGGCCGATCACCGGTGGCGCGACCGCCCGGACTGGGTGCCTGGCGAGCTGTGGATCGGGGGCGACTCCGTCGCCGACGGGTATCACCGGGACCCGGACCGGACCGCGCGGCAGTTCGTCCACCACGCCGGAAAGCGGTGGTACCGCACCGGGGACCTGGCGCGGTACCGGCCGGACGGGACGGTGGAGTTCCTCGGCCGCGCCGACCACCAGGTGAAGATCGGCGGGCACCGGATCGAACTGGGGGAGGTGGAGGCCGCGTTCGAGGCCGTGCCGGAGATCGCCCGCGCGGTCGTCGTGGTGACCGGCGCCCGCGCGCTCGTCGCGGCGGTGGTCCCGGTTTCGGGCGCTGAGCCGGAATCCGATCGGCTTCTCGCGCTCGTCGCCGAGCGCGTACCGGCGTACATGGTGCCGTCCACTGTGGCCTTACTCGACGAGTTCCCGTTGTCCGCCAACGGAAAGATCGACCGGGCAGCGCTGGCCGCGCTGCTCGCGCGCCGCCGGGGCGCCGAGATCGACGAGATCGACGAGCCACCGGTGGGGGCGGCCGAAACGGCGGTGGCCGAGGCGTGGGCGGCTGCCCTCGGCGTGGCGAAGGTGGGCCGCAGCCACAGCTTCTTCGCGCTCGGCGGCGACAGCCTGCTCGCCACCAAGGTGGTCAACGCCCTGCGCGCGGCGGGATACGCCGGGGCCGATCTTCGCCGGTTGTTCGCCAGGCCGAGGCTTTCCGAGTTCGCGGCGGATCTCGAGCGCGGGGACGCCGTCGTGCCGGAGGCTCGGCTCGTGCCCGATCCGGAGCACCGGCACGAGCCGTTCCAGCCGACCGACGTCCAGCGGGCGTACTGGGTCGGCCGCAAGGACGACTTCGCCCTCGGCGGCGTCGGTTCCCACTGGTACTGGGAGTTCGACGGCGAGGACGTCGACCTGGCGCGGTTGGAGGACGCGGTCAACCGCCTGGTGGACCGGCACGACATGCTCCGCTGCGTCTTCGACGACATCGACGGCAGCCAGCGCGTGTTGCCCTCGGTGCCCCGGTTCACCGTCGAAGTCGCCGGGGACACCGCGGCCGAGCTGACCGCGCTGCGGGACGAACTTTCCGCCCGCGTCCCCGATCCGGCGAGCTGGCCGCTGCTGCGCATCCGCGCCGTCCGGCACGGCGACCGGACCAGGCTCGGCTTCAGCTTCGACTACATCGTGCTGGACGCGCTGAGCATCATCCGGTTCCTGCACGAACTCGCCACGCTCTACCGAGATCCCGGTACCGGGTTCGCGCCGCTGACGGCGACCTTCCGAGACTACCTCGCCACCGAACGGGATCCGGTGACCGTGGCACGGGCCGAGGAGTACTGGCGTTCCCGCTTGGACGCGTTGCCATCCGCGCCGCCGTTGCCGCTGGTGATCGACCCGGCCAGGATCTCGGCGCCCCGTTTCGCCCGGCGGGAAGGGGCGCTGACACCCGGCCAGTGGCAGGCGATCGTGTCGAAGGCGCGCCGCCACGACCTGACCCCGTCGGCGGTGCTCGGCGCCGCCTACGCCGAAGTGCTCGCCACCTGGAGCGGCGCGGCCGACCTCACCCTGAACCTGACCCTGTTCAACCGCCGCGACGTGCATCCCGACATCCAGCGCGTACTGGGCGACTTCACCTCGCTGCTCCTGGTGGAGCACCGCACCGGACCGGGCGACGGCTGGCTCGACGTGACCAGGAGGTTCCAGGAGAACCTCTGGGACGGCATGGCCAACGACGCCGTTTCCGCGCTGTGGGTGCTGCGCGAACTGGCGGCGCGCACCGGCTCGCCGTCGACCATGCCGGTGGTGTTCACCAGCGCGCTCGGCATGCCGGCCGACCTGGTGGAGATGTCGTTCCCGTTCGGGGAGCTGTGCTGGGGCCTGTCGCAGACCCCGCAGGTGTGGCTGGACAACCAGGTGATGGAACGCGGCGGCGGGCTCGCCTACAACTGGGACGCGGTCGACGAGCTCTTCCCGCCCGGCGTGCTCGACGACATGTTCGCGGCCTACCGGAAGCTGCTGCTGTGGCTGGCGACCGCGGAGTGGACCGGACGGCCGCCGGATCTGGTGCCCGCCGCGCAACGGGCGGTGCGGGCCCGCGTCAACGACACCTCCGGCCCTCGCCCGGATGGGTTGCTGCACAACGACTTCTTCGCCAACGCGGCCGAAAGCCCGGACGCGGTCGCGCTGATCGACGACGGTGTGGAGGTGAGCTACGGCGAGCTTTCCGAGCGCGCGCTGAGGATCGCCGCCGAACTCACCGCCTGCGGGGTGCGGCCAGGCGACCTGGTGGCGGTGTCCCTGCCGCGCGGCACCGGTCAGGTCGCCGCCGTGTTCGGTGTGCTCGCCGCTGGAGCCGCTTACGTGCCGATCGGCGTGGACCAGCCCGCGCAGCGCAGATCCCGCATCCTCGAACGGGCCGGGGCGCGGTTCGCGGTGGCCGATCCGGACGGTCCGTTCGCCGAGGAGGCTTCGGTGCGGATCGTGCCGCCGGATCCGGGCGGGGCACCGGCGGGCGGTCCCGTCGCCGTCGATCCCGGCGCACCGGCGTACGTCATCTTCACCTCCGGTTCGACCGGACAGCCCAAGGGCGTCGAGGTGACCCACGCCGCGGCGGTGAACACGGTGGACGACATCGGGTCCCGGTTCTCGGTGACCGCGGCGGACCGGGTGCTCGCGTTGTCCGCATTGGACTTCGACCTGTCGGTGTACGACCTGTTCGGCCTGCTCGGCGCGGGCGGGGCGGTCGTGCTGGTCGCGGAGGAGGACCGCAAGGAGGCCAGGGTCTGGCTGCGGCTGGTCGCCGAGCACGCCGTCACCGTGTGGAACACGGTTCCCGCGTTGCTGGACATGGCGCTGATCGCGGCGGGTGGCGGCGATGCGCTGGCGGGGCTCCGGCTCGCGCTGGTGTCCGGTGACTGGGTCGGGTTGGACCTGCCCGGACGGTTCACCGCCGCCAGCCCGCGCGGCAGGCTGATCGCGCTCGGCGGCGCCACCGAGGCGGCGATCTGGTCGAACGCCTTCGATCTCGGCGGCTGGACCGAAGTGCCGTCAGGCTGGGCCTCGATCCCGTACGGCTTCCCCCTGCGCAACCAGTGCTACCGCGTCGTCGACCGGCGCGGGCGCGACTGCCCGGACCTGGTGCCGGGGGAGCTGTGGATCGGCGGTGCGGGGGTCGCGACGGGCTACCGCGGCGATCCCGTGCTGACCGCCGAACGGTTCGTGCGCGACGAAGACTCCTGCCGCTGGTATCGCACCGGCGACCGGGGGCGGTACTGGCCGGACGGCACGCTGGAGTTCCTCGGCAGGGCCGACAGCCAGGTCAAGATCCGCGGCCATCGCATCGAACTCGGCGAGATCGAGGCCGCGGCCCGAGCCCATCCCGGTGTCGCGGGCGCGGTCGCGCTGGTGACCGGTTCGGGGACGGCGCGTGCGCTCGCGCTGGTGGTGGTGCCCGCTACCGGCGCGGACGACGGGGGCCTGAAGGCTTCGCTGCGCGGATCGCTGCCCGCCTACATGGTTCCCGATAACGTGCTCGCGCTCGACGAGCTGCCGCGGTCACCGAACGGGAAGCTCGACCGCGCGGCGCTGCTGTCCCGTTTGGACGGTGCGCCGGTGCGGCGCAGCCTGCCCGCCACGCCGGCCGAGCAGGTGCTGGCCCGGCTGTGGGGCGAGCTGCTCGACACCACCGACATCGGCCGGGACCAGAGCTTCTTCGCGCTGGGCGGGGACAGCCTCCTCGCGACGCGGCTGACCGAACAGCTCCGGGTGCGCCACGGCGCGGAGGTCTCCCTTCGCGAGGTGTTCGCGGCGCCGACCGTGGCCGAGCTGGCGGTGCTGTGCGCGGGCAAGGCGGCATCGTTCGACGACGACTTCGAGGAGGGGGTCCTGTGACCAGGCCGTTGTTGGACGAGCTACGCGGGATCGGCGTCCGGATGTGGAACGACGGCGGGCGCCTGCGGTTCCGCGCACCGGCGGGGGTGCTCACCGACGAGCGCAAGGCGGAACTGCGCGAGCGCCGCGACGAGATCCTCGCGCTGCTCGCCGAGGGCGACCGGCTGGTGCCGGACGAAGGCGCGCGCCACGAACCGTTCCCGCTCACCGACGTCCAGTCGGCCTACCTGCTCGGCAGGGGCGCCGCGTTCGCGTACGGCGGGGTGGCCTGCCACGGCTACGGCGAGTTGCACTACCCCGATCTCGACCCGGACCGGATGACCGCGGCCTGGCGGGCCGTGATCGACCGGCACGACATGCTGCGCGCGGTGGTCGACGTGGACGGTTCGCAGCGCGTGCTCCCGGAGGTGCCGCCGTTCGAGATCCCGGTGCGCGACCTGCGCGGCTCGACGCCGGAGGACGGTGCCGCCGCGGTGGCCGCCAACCGGGCCGAGCTGGACCACCGGGTGTCCACACCGGACAGGTGGCCGCTGTTCGCGGTGCGGATCACGCGCACCGCGGCCGAAGCCGTGCTGCACGTGTCGATCGACTTCCTGGTGGCGGACTTCCTCAGCGTGCAGACCCTGCTGCACGAGTTGCACGCCTGCTACGAGCGTCCCGGAGAAGCGTTGCCGCCGTTGGACATCACCTTCCGCGACTACCTGATGGCCGAACGGCGGCAGACCGCCGACGGCAGGCACGAACGCGACCGCGAGTACTGGCTCGCCCGCCTCGACGACCAGCCGCCCGCGCCGGAACTTCCCGTGCTGCCGATGAAACCCGAGCAGCAGCCGCGGTTTTCCCGCTGGGAAACGACCCTCGACCCGGACACGTGGTCCGCGTTCTGCCGCCAGGCGCGCGACCACGACGTCACCCCGTCCGGTGCGGTACTGGCCGCCTTCGCCGAGACGCTGGCGGCCTGGAGCCGCCACCCCCGGTTCACCCTCAACGTGACCCTGCTCAACCGCTTTCCCTTCCACGAGCAGGTGAACGGGCTCATCGGGGACTTCACGTCGGTCGAGCTGCTGGCCGTGGACGCCACGTCCGCGCCGCGCTTTTCCGGGCGCGCGCAGGCCGCGCAGTCCCGGCTCTGGGAGGACCTCGACCACCGCTCGTTCAGCGGAGTCGAAGTGATGCGCGAGCTGACGCGCCGCAGGGGCGCCGACGCCGCGTTGTTCCCGGTGGTGTTCACCAGCGCCATCGGATTGTCCGAAAAGGACACCCAGCACGACACGGGGCGGCTCGGCTACGGGATCAGCCAGACCCCGCAGGTGTGGCTGGACTGCCAGAACATCGAACGCGGCGGCGGGCTCACCAGCAACTGGGACGTCCGCGACGGCGTGTTCCAGCCCGGTGCCGTCGACGACATGTTCGCCGCCTACGAACGATTGCTGGGCGAACTGGCCGCGGACGCGCGGGCGTGGGAGAGCACCGCGCCGGTGAGCCTGCCGGAGAGCCAGCGGGAACGGCGTCGCGCGGTGAACGACACGACGGCCCCGGAACCGAGCGGCCTGCTGCACGAGGCCGTGGTGGAACAGGCGCTGGCGACCCCGGACCGGATCGCGGTCAGTGCGGGCGGGCAGGCGATGACCTACGGTGAACTGCTCGCCAGGGCGGTGGGGCTGGCCGAACACCTCATCGGCGCCGGGTGCGCGCCGAACGAGCTCGTCGCGGTGCGGATCGAACGGGGCCCGTTGCAGGTGGTGGGCGTGCTCGGCGTCCTGCTGGCCGGCGCGGTCTACGCGCCGGTCGACCTCAGCCAGCCGAAGACGAGGCGGGACCGCATCCTCGACGGCGCGGGCATCCGCCGCGTGCTCGTCGCGGGTGCCGACGCGGAAGCCGACTGGCCGGCCGCCGTGGCACCGGTCGCGGTCGACCGGCTGGCGCCGGCCGCACCACGGCGGATGCCCGCGCTGGCAGGGCGCGACGACCTCGCCTACGTCATTCACACCTCCGGCTCCACCGGGGTGCCGAAGGGCGTGATGATCAGCCACCGGAGCGCGCTGAACACGGTGGCGGACATCAACTCCCGCTTCGGGATCGGTGACGGCGACCGGGTGCTCGGGCTGTCTCAGCTCGGGTTCGACCTGTCCGTGTACGACATCTTCGGTCCGCTGGCGGTCGGCGGCGCGCTGGTGATCCCCGATCCCGCCCGCCGCGCCGATCCTTCGCACTGGGCGGATCTCGTCGCCGAGCACCAGGTCACGGTGTGGAACTCGGTGCCTGCCCAGTTGCAGATGCTCACCGACTACCTGGAAGTGGCGCGCACCGTGCCACTGCCGACGCTGCGGCTCGCCATGCTGTCCGGGGACTGGATCCCGGTGGCACTGCCGGACCGGATCCGCGGCAGGCTGCCGGGGCTGTCGCTGGTGAGCCTCGGCGGCGCCACCGAGGCCGCGATCTGGTCCATCCACCACCCGATCGGCGAGGTGCAGGAAGACTGGGTGAGCATCCCGTACGGCAGGCCGCTGGCGAACCAGACCTTCCACGTGCTCGATGCCGCATTGCGCGATCGTCCGGACTGGGTGACCGGCGAGCTGTACATCGGCGGCGTCGGCGTGGCCGCGGGCTACCTCGGCGATGACGAGCGCACCGCGGAACGGTTCGTGGTGCGCGAGGCGACGGGGGAGCGGCTGTACCGCACCGGCGATCTCGGCCGCTACCTGCCGAGCGGCGACATCGAATTCCTTGGCAGGGAAGACTTCCAGGTCAAGATCCGGGGTCACCGGATCGAACTGGCCGAAGTGGAGGACGCGCTCCGCGCGGACGCCGCGGTCGCCGAAGCGGCGGTGGTCGTCGACGGGGACCAGCCGTTGAACCGCAGGCTGGTCGCGTTCGTCACCGGCGCCCCGCTGCCACCTCCCGACGGCGGCGATCGCGCACGCCTCGCCGTCGAACTGGGCCGTGCCGCCACCAGCGCCGGTGAGGTCGAGCTGGCCGGCGTGGATCGCGAGCGGTATCTCCGGTTCACGCGCGGGCTCGATGACGTGGCGCTTCCCGCGATGGTCCGTGCGCTCCAATCGAGCGGCCTGTTCACCGATGGGGAATCGGCGCATACCGAGGAAGACGTGCTGTCCGCCGCCGATGTCGTGCCCGCGCATCGGCGGCTGGTGCGGCGGTGGCTGGCCGCGCTGGTGCGGGAAGGCGTCCTCGGCACGGACGAGCAGCGCCGGTACCGCCTGCTGCGGCCGGTGGACGCCGGGCTGGTCGCCGAGGCGTGGGACCGGGTGGACGCCGCCGCGGACCCGGCCGACGCCGAGCTGCTCGACTACTTCCGCACCAGCATCGACGTGCTTCCCGCCCTGCTGCGGGGCGAAAGCGAACCGCTGGCGCTGCTGTTCCCGGAAGGCAAGCTCGACCGGTCGCAGGCATTGTACGAACACGCCCTGTTCAACCGGTGGGGCAATCGCGCGATCGGCGCCGCGGCGCGAGCGCTCGCCGACCGTCGCACCTCGCCGGGCCCGTTGCGGGTGCTGGAAGTGGGGGCGGGCGGCGGTGGCTCCACGGCCGCCGTGCTGGACGCGCTCGACGGCGTCGAGATCGACTACCTGTGCACGGACCTGTCGAGGTTCTTCCTGACCAAGGCCAAGGAGCGCTTCGGGGAGCGGCCAGGGCTGCGCTTCGGTGTCCTCGACCTGGATCGGGACCTCCGCGCACAGGGACTGCTGCCGAACTCGGTCGATCTCGTCATCGCCGGGGACGTCCTGCACGCCACCACCGACGTGTCCGCCGCGCTCGACCGGCTCGTGGACGTGGTCGCGCCGTCCGGCTGGCTGCTGGCGCTGGAGATGACCCGCGACCACTACCAGATCATGACCTCGCTCGAACTGCTCGTGCGCGTCGACGAGGAGGCGGCCGATTTCACCGATCTGCGCCGCGGCCGGGACCAGGTGTTCCTGGAACGGGAAGCCTGGCTCGCCGAACTCACCCGCGGCGGCGCCGACGTCCGCCTGTCCGTGCCGGAACGCGACGGCCTGCTCGGGGAACTCGGGCTGTGCCTGTTCGCCGCCCGCGTCAAGGCGGACCGCGCCGCGGCGCGACCGGAGGAACTGCTGCCCGCGCTGGCCGGGCGGTTGCCCGAGTACATGCTCCCGAACGGGATCGTGGTGCTCGACGGGCTGCCCGTGTCCGACAGCGGCAAGATCGACCGCAAGGCGTTGCGCGCCATGGTTCCCCGGCGGGCCGAGGCCACCGCGACCGCCGAGATCGACGCCGCGGAAAGCGACCTGGAGCGCGTGCTCGGGGCCATCTGGGCGGAAGCGCTCGGGATGCCCGCGGTCGGCCGCGACGACAACCTGTTCCAGCTCGGCGGCGATTCCCTGATCGCCGCGCAGATCACCGGCAGGGTGCTGGAGGAGGTGCCTGCGGCCGCGAACCAGTTCTTCGACGAGCTGTTGCGCCGCCTGCTGGAACGGCCGACGGTCGCCGCACTCGCCGAAGGACTGGCGAGCGGGCCGTCGGTGACCGGCGAGCCGGAGGCGCCCGCCGACGCCGCGCCGTCGCCGTTGCGGGAGCTGCGCGATCCCGGAACTCCGGCGACGCCATGGCTGCTGGTGCACGACACCACCGGCACCGTGGACGGCTACCAGGAACTCGCCGAACTGCTCGGCCGCAAGGCACCCGTGCTCGGGCTGTGCGCCACCACGGCACCCGGTGAACAGGATCTCGCGGCGGTTGCGGTGCGCTACGCGCGCGCGGTCGCCGACGCCGGGATCGACCGCGTCCGCGTGCTCGGCAAGGGAACCGGTGCGGTGCTCGCCGTCGAAGTGGCCGGTGCGCTCCTCGACACCGGTGCCGAGACCGGAACGCTCGTGCTGCTCGACGCCACGCGCCCGGAGGGGGACGGCACCGGCCCCTGGCACGAGCCCTTCGCCAGGCACGAACCGGGTCTCCACGCGGGTGACCTGGTCCTGATCGACACCGGCGCGGATGCCGACCGGGAGTTCTTCGCCGAGCTCTGCCTCGGCGACCTCCAGGAGGTGCGGGTCACGCCGGACGAACTGGTGACGCGGCTCGACGAGGTGACCGGATGATCGGCGTCGTCGGCGGCTACGGTGCCGTCGGTGCGGCGGCCGTGCGCGCGCTCGGCGGCTGGGATCTCGGCCCGATCCGCGTCGGTGGACGCGCACTCGAACGAGCCGCGCGCTTCGTCGCCGAGGCGGCATCCGGCGGGGAGGCCGTCGCCGTCGACGTCCGGGACCCGTTGTCGCTGGCGCACTTCTGCGACGGCTGCGCGGTGGTGCTCAACTGCGCGGGGCCCGCCTTCGAGGTGGGGACATCGGTCGCCGAGGCCGCATTGGCGTCGGGCTGCGACTACGTCGACGCGGCGGGCGATGACGAACTGTTCACGTCGGTCAGCGGGCTCATCCCGCCGGGCCGGACGGCCGCGCTGTCGGCCGGGATGCTGCCGGGTGTTTCCGCGCTGCTGCCGCGATACGCGCTGGCGCTGCTGCCGGACGCGCGCCGCGTCACGGTGTACGCGGGCGGACGGGACCGGTTCACCGCGGTGGCCGCGGCCGACTTCCTCACCGGCGGGGCGGACGCGTTCGGGGAGCCGCTCGCGGCGTGGGACGGCGGCCGGAAGGTGTCCGGTGCGCTGGCGACGCGTCCGGCGGCGCTGCTCCCGTTCTTCCCCGAGCGCGTCACCGCGCGCCCGTACCTCGGAAACGAGCTGGCGCGGATCGCGGCCGCGGCCGGTCTGGACCGGCTCGAGTCGTACTCGGTGTTCGCGGGGGACCGGGCGCTGGCCGCGCTCGGCGGCGACAGCGATCCCGAGACGGCGGCTGAGCGGCTCGCCGCGGCCAGCGAACTCGACCTGTTCGGCAGGCAGCCGTACGCGTTGCTCGTCACGGAAGCCACCAGCGCGGGCGATGGGGTCACCGTCGCGTTGCGGGGCACCGGTGCCAGCGCGCTCACCGGTGCGTTCGCGGCACTGACCGTGCGCCAGGTGCTGCGCGGCGCGGTGCCCGCGGGAACCCATCACGCGGGCGAGCTGCTGGACCCGGTGACCGCCGCGGAAGCGCTCGGCGCGCTCGACGGCGTCGAGCTGCAGGTCGTGCCCAAGTCGCTGGAGTCGGCGGACTTCGAGGAGGAGGTGTGGTGAGGGAACGAAAGCCGCGCGTCGTGGTGTGCGGGACCCGGTTCGGGCAGGTGTACCTGGAGGCCTTCAAGCAGCCGGATGTGCCGTTCGAACTCGCCGGGGTGCTCGGCACCGGCAGCAGGCGTTCGCGGTCGTGCGCCGAGCACTACGGCGTGCCGCTCTACACCGATCCCGGCGAACTGCCGCCGGACATCGACATGGCATGCGTGGTGATTCGCGGCGGGCTGCTCGGCGGGCGCGGTTCGGAACTGGCCACGGCGCTGCTCGATCGCGGGATCCACGTGCTCCAGGAACATCCGCTGCACCACGACGAACTGGCGGGGTGCCTGCGCGCGGCACGGCGGAACAAGGTCGTCTACCGGCTCAACGCGTTCTACTGCCACCAGGAGCCGGTCCGCCGGTTCATCGCCGCCGCGCGGGAGCTGCTGTCGACCCGGCAGCCGCTGTTCCTGGACGCGGCGTGCGGTTTCCAGCTCGCCTACTCGCTGCTGGACGTGCTCGCCCGCAGCGTCGGCGGCGCCCGGCCGTGGGCGTTCGGCCCGGTGCCCGAACTGGACCGCGCGGTGCGGGGCGGGACCTCGCTGGTGATCCCGTTCCGCAGCCTCGACGGGGTGTTCGCCGGGATCCCGATCACGGTGCGGGTGCAGAACCAGATGGACCCCGCCGACCCGGACAACTACGCGCACCTGATGCACCGGATCAGCATCGGCACCGACGCGGGAAACCTCAGCCTGGCCGGCACGCACGGCCCGGTGGTGTGGTCGGCGCGTCCCGCCTTCCCGCGCGAGGTGGTCGGCGAGGGCGCCGATCCCTATTTCGAGGCGAGTGCACAGTCCGAAGTGGACAGTTCGGCCGTGCTCGGTCCCGCGAGGACGCCTTCGTACCGGGAGGTGTTCCAGACCGTGTGGCCCGCCGGGGTGATCCGTGCGATCGGCGAGCTGTGGCACGCGGCGGGCACCGGCGAGGACCCGCTGCGCGAGGGCAGGCACCACCTCACCCTGTGCAAGCTGTGGCAGGAGCTGACCGCCCGGCTCGGCCCGCCCGAGCTGCTCACCGACAAGCCGCCGTCGCCCTTCGACGTCGCGGATCTCCTGACACTGGAGAAGGCGGCCGCTTCGGCAGGTGGGCGATGACGGCGGAGCTGACCAGGCCGCAGTCGTGGCTGCGCACCTTCCGGCCCCGCGCCTCGCCGAGCGCGCGGCTGGTGTGCTTCCCGCACAGCGGTGGCAGCGCCGCGTTCTACCGGCGGTGGGCCACCGCGCTGCCCGAGGACGTGGAACTGGTGGCCGTCCAGTACCCGGGCAGGCTCGACCGGATCCGGGAACCCTTGGTGGACGACATGCCGACGATGGTCGCGGCGATCATCGACGAGCTGAGGTCCGTGCCGGGACGCGGGCTCGCGTTGTTCGGGCACAGCATGGGCGCCTCGGTCGCCTGGGAGGTCGCGCACCGCATCGGACCGGACGCGCTGTTCGTGTCCGGCAGGCCCGCCCCGCGGCACCATCGGCGGGGGCGCAGGCACCTCGGCTCCGACGAGGCGCTGTGGAACCACGTGCGCGCGCTCGGCGGCAGCCAGGATTCGTTGCTGGACAACGCCGTCGTCCGGGAGATCGCGCTGCCGCCGCTGCGGGCCGACTACCGGCTGATCGAAACGCACACGCCCACCCTCGGCCCGCCGCTGGCCACGCCGATCATCGCACTGGGCGGCGACGCGGACCCGGAGGCCGAACTGCGCGCGGTCGCCGACTGGCGGGGGTGCACCACCGGGCGGTTCCGGCTGCACACCTTCCCCGGCGGGCACTTCTACCTCGTGTCGCGGTTCGACGCCGTCACCAGCGCGGTGGCCGGAGAACTCGCCGCCGCCGGTCTCAGCACGGTCGGTACGTCGCGGTGATTTCCTGGTAGGGGTCCCATTCCGGGGCGTCCGGGTCGAAGCACCGGCACTTGCGGGCGAGGTGGTCGTTCACCCAGCAGACCGTTCCTTTGTGGACGGTGGAAGGGTTCGTCCGGGGAGTCTCCCGCACTGGGATGCGGTCCGCCATCCCGTGGTCGCGTAGCCACCGTATGGCGAGTTTTCTCCTGTGGTGGTCGGAATCCGACTTGGCGACCTCGATTCGTTCGAGGGCTTTTGCTTCGATCTCTTCAGGCGTCATCGGGCGGCCTCCGCTAGTCCGGCGCATCGCGGGCATACCCGCAGCGCGAGGGAGATGCTTGGACCGAAGGCGAGTTCGCACGCTGACACGAGTGTTACGCCGTCGCGGTTGCGGACCACGGTGACGATCAGGTGTTCCTGCCCGTCGTCACAGCTCGCCCAGGTCATACCCGTGCCTCGCCTTGCAGCAGGACCGAGTACTGGTTCTGGCGCATCCACCGGCCACAGGTCGGGCACGTGGCCATGAGCGCCGCCGGTGCGGGGAGGTGCTCGGCGGAGAGCTGCGTACGCGGGTGGAAGTCGTGGTACGGCTTCGCGTGCGCTGGTGGCTGGAGGAAGTTGACCGTCTCGTCGTTCAGCTCCCGCACCCGGTACAGGTGCGGCAGGCAGTCACCTGTGAACCATCGGGTTGCCAGGCGAAGGCTCGGCGCCGTATCCATGCTGCTGTCCGTCACGTCGCGGACGGTAGTAACCGCAGGTACGGCCTTGTGTACGGGAAGTACACATCGGCCTAGTTCACCCGGTCGTGGCGAGCCCCATTCGCCACGCCAGCCCGCGTAGCTCACGCCCAGTCGAGTCCTGACGTGTCTGACCGAGGTGTGCTCCGACCGCCTGTCGTACGAACCAGTTGTCGTGTACCTGCTGGGGAGCCAGCTTTTCAGCCTTCAGAATCGCCGCAACCCCTTCGTCTCTGTGCTGACGGCTTTCGAGCAGCCCTCGGCCGAGGTCGGTCCAGAACGATGCCTGCCGACCGCTGGAGATCGTCTCCGGGTGTACGGCCGACGCCAGCTCAGCGATGCGCGGACCCTCGCCCAGCTCGACACCGATCGACACTCGGAAGATGCCTGCGTTCGTTCGGCCGAATTGCATGATCCCGCTCGGCCACGGTGACACGTCCGGCTCGATCTGCTCCGCGATCGCTGTCGCTTCCCGAAGATGGGTTTCTGCCACGTCGTTCTGGCCCTGGGCGGCAGCGGCGAGGGCTGCCGTCAGGTTCGCCATGCCCCGTGTCTCCATCCGTTCGGGCGGCGCGGTGTCGGCGACTGCGGCAGCGAGTTCGTACTGCCGGAGCCGGTTCGACGATGAAATGAAGTGCGCGCGACCCCAGCCTGCTACTGACTGCCAGACCGGGTCGTCCAGCTCGTTCGCGACTTGTTGCATTCGTTCTGCGGCCATGGAGGGCAGCCCGGGCGCGCGAAGCCGCGCCGCCACACTGCCCGCTACGTGGTAAGCGGTGAGCAGCGGGGCGAGCGCCTGTCGAGAGGTTGCCGGATCAGCGGCGGCCGCGAGCAGGTCACGGATCAGCGGCGCGAGTTTCGCGACCTGGGTCGGGTAGTTCCCTGCGCCGTGCTTGCCCGACTTGTTGCGGGAGGCGTGGAAGGCCGCAAGGTCCGCGAGCACCTCGGGCAGCGGGCGCCCTGGCGCGGCGGGTACCTCGCCGACCCACCAGCCACCCAGCAGGTCAGCGAGGACGGCGGCGGCGTCGTGCGACTCGGACGACGTGGCGGTGATGTCCGGCTTGCGCGTCAGCTCGCTCGGCGCGACACGGAACGCATTGGCCAGCGCTTCGAGCACCTGGCGGTTGTTGACCGGCTTTTCGCCGCGCTCGATCTGACCTAGGTAGCCGTGTGAGATCCCACTCAGGTCTGCGGCCGTGCGCATGTTCAGCCCGCGCCACAGCCTGAGTTCGCGCACGCGGGAACCGATTTCGGCGTCCATGAGGGCACCCTTCTCGCGGAGTTGACCTCTCCGCGTGCCCCCGGGAGCTACCCGGGGGCGTCCCTCCGCGAAGAGGTGCACCATCCAGGGTAGCCCTACCTGAATGAGTGAAACGTGATCGGTGGCTCGGTCTGCCCGTCATCCCGCGGCCCCGCAACTACCGGTGGCGACCTTTCTCTTGTGGTAGCGAGGTTGCGACTTCGCGATCTCGATCCGCTCGACGGCGTTCGCTTCGATCTCCTCAGACATCAAACGAAGGGACAAAGCCCCGTAATGTTGCGGGGTATGAGCGCCGACCGCGAGAACGTAGGCCGCCGGGTCCGTGCCGCTCGGAAGCTCGTCGGCATGACCCAAGGACAACTCGCCCGCCACGCCAGTTTTTCCGAGTCGCTGGTCAAGAAGGTGGAGGCGGGCTCCGCGCCGCCCTCGCCCGCGTTCGTCGCGGGCTGCGCGAAGGCGCTCGGTGTCAAGGTGGCTGCTCTGTACGGAACCCTCGGCGAAGAGGTTGTGTCACAGCCGAGCGACGACGCCAATGCCGTCGCCGAGCTGCGGTCCGCGCTCGATGCTTGGGACGACCCCCGACCCGAAGGCCAGCCGGTCACCCTCGACGCGCTCGTCCAGCGGCTTGACGTGGTCTCGAAGCAGGTGCTCAGGCTCGACCACGCCGACGCCGCCTACAGCCTCGCGCGATCCTTCCACCACCTGTACGTCATCGCGGACGACAATGGGCGCGCCGGAGAACAGGCCCGCTCCGCCCTGCACGACGCGTACCGCCTGGCTGCCACGGTGGCCGGGCGCCTCCGGCAAGCCGATCTCGCGGCCATCGCCTCGGAGCGGCACGTGCAGCTCGCCGGGCGCACCGGAGAGCCCACCCGCGTCGCCATCAGCGCTTTTCATCGAACGACCCGGCACCTCCAGTACGGCGACTACCGGACCGGTCTGCGCGTACTCGATCGTGCTCGTGAGCACGTCGGCACGAGCAGTGCCGACCGAGCCGTGTCGGTGCAGCTCGACCTGCGCGCCGCCGTCCTATCCGCGCGCGCGGGTGACCAGGACGAGGCCGACGGTTATCTGGACAGGGCGCGCGCCCTGTCTGCCGAGCACGCGCTGCCCGCAGAGCCGTTCTTCGGAATCGACGCCAGCTCGACGAACATCGCGGTGCACTGGTGCGCCACGCCCGTCGAGGGATACGACGGGACCGAGGCAGTGCGCCGGGCTGGGATGACTCCCGTCGTCGACCGCAAGCGCCCGGAGCGCGTGGGGCATCACCACATCGACATGGCGCGAGCGTGGGTTTTGCACGGTGACCGAGAACACGCGCTCGGCGAGCTGAACGCCGCCCGGCAGGTAGCCCCGCGTGCGACGCGCAATCATCCTTCGGTCCGCGAAACGGTGTTCGCCCTCGCCACGCGCGACCGGCGCGCTACCGATTCCCTCGCCGAGTTCGCCCGCTGGGCAGGTATACAGCTCACCTGATCACGGTGTGGTGAGTTCGCCGGACCGGTAGGCCGCCCACAGTGCGGCGCGGCGCGGTTTGCCGCTGCTCGTCCTCGGCACCAGGCCCGGTTTCGCCCGCAGCACCACGATGCGCACGCCGTCGAGATGCGGGCGCAGCAGCGCCGTGACCTCGTCAGAGGCGTCCTGTGCGCCTGGCCGTTCCAGAACTACCACGGCTTCCGGCCTGTCACCCGCATGGCCGAGCGCGCACGCCGGCCGGTCCGGGAACGCCGTCGCGACCAGCAGTTCGAGATCCTCGGCGAACACCGCGCGCCCCCTGACCTTCACGCTGTCGCCGAACCGGCCGAGCGGGTACAACTCGCCGTCTAGCAGGAATCCCGCGTCGCCGGTGCGCACCGCGTCGCCGAAGTCCTGGCCACCGGCGTACCCCGTGCCGACGCAGTCGCCGCCGATCACGATCTCGCCGACCTCGCCATCGGGCAGCGGGCGGCCCGCATCGTCGACCACCGACACCGTGACCCCGGAAAGCGTTGTGCCGCAACCGATCACGGCGGGTTGGTCGCGGGAGTGGGACTGCGCGCGCCACCCCCTGCCGAGCGGGACGGCGGTCGCCGCGAGGGTCGCCTCGGCGAGCCCGTACGCGGGAAGCAGCGCTTCGGCGGCGAACCCGGCGGGGGAGAGCAGCGCGGCGAACCGTTCCAGTACCGCGGCGGGCACCCGCTCGGCGCCCACGATTACCGCGCGCCACGAACGCAGATCCAGCCCGCGCACCTGGTCGGGCCGCACCCGGTCGGCGATATGGGCCAGGCCGAAGGCGGGCATCGCGGTCAGCCTCGCCCCTCCGGCGTCGAAGCATTCGAGGTAGCGCACGGGCCGCCGGACGAAATCGCCCGGCGAAAGCAGCCACAGGTCACTACCGGTCACCACCGGGGCCAGCAGGCACCCGACCAGTCCCATGTCGTGGTGCACCGGCAGCCAGGACGCGGTCGGATCGGCGGGTGTCATACCGAGCCACCGCCGGATCGCGGCGAGGTTCGCGGCGAGCGCGGCACGCGACACCCGCACGCCGCGGACCTTGCCGGTGCTGCCCGAGGTGAACTGCACCAGCGCCGGGGCGTCGGGCAGCGACCGCGGCCGGACGTCCCGTTCTCCCACCACATCCGCGAATTCGCCGTCGCAGCGCACCACCGCGGGCCGCGCCGTGTCCAGCACGGTCTCCAAGTGCCGCCGGTAGCCTTCGCGGTCGCCGAACGCGCTGGGCGGCGCGACCGGGCACGCGGTGGCACCGGCGAGCCAGGTGCCGAACAAATCAGCGACGAACTCCGGCCCGCCGCGGCGGATCACGGCCACCACTGCGCCGCGCCGCACACCGGCGGCTCGCAACTCCGCCGCCGCGTCCTTCGCCCGCTGCGCCAGGGCGCGGTAGCCGTGGAACTCCCAGCCCTGTTTCGGCAGGGCGAACCGGACGCCGCGTTCGGCGGGCGGATCGGAGAGCCAGCGGAGCAGCTCCGCCCCGCTCATCGCGGACGTGCTTCGATCACCGGGAAAACCGGCGTGGACACCGCCTCGACGAGGTCGAACCCGGCGTCGTCGAGAAGGGCGCGCTGCTGGTCGATGCTGCGCGTACCGCCGGCGCTCAGGGTGAACATGAGCATGTCGAGCCGTTTCGCCATCGGAGTGGAACCGGTGTCGCTGCGGCCTGCCTCGACGATGAACACGCTGCCGTCCGGTTTCATCGCCGCCCTGATCCGGCGCAGCAGACCGGCCGCCTCCTCGGGGGACCAGCTGTACAGGATCCGCTTGAGCACGTAGGCGTCCCCGCCCTCGGGAATCGGATCGGTCCGGAAGCTGCCGCCGACCACCTCGACCCGGTCGCCGACGTGCGCGGCGGCGAACACCTCGTCCGAGTTCGCCACCACACCGGGCAGGTCGAACAGGACGCCGCGCATGCGTTTGAAGCGCCGCAGCAGATTCGCCAGCAGGCTCCCGTTGCCGCCGCCGACATCCACCACGGTGCCGAACCGGGACCAGTCCGTCGCGCGCAGGATCGCCATCAGCTCCATCGTGGTGACCCCGCTCATCACCCCGTCGAACCGCTCGCCGTCTTCGGGGTGGCGGCTCAGGTACTCCCAGATCGGGATCCCGTGCACGGCGTCGAAAGCGGGTTCGCCGGTGCGGATGGCGTGGTCGAGCCCTTCCATGCCGCGCGTGCAGGCGACCGGGGACAGGAAGACCTTGCGCGCGGAGTACGGGTGATCGGTGCGCAGCAGATCCGACATGGCGGTCTGGCCGAACACCCCCGGCTCGGTTTCGGTGAAGATCTCGCGCGAGGACAGGTAGCCGAGTGTCTTGTCCAAGGACTCTTCGTGCGTCCCGGTCTCCGCGGCCAGTTCGCCGACCGGTTTCGGCCCGTCCGCGAGCGCGTCGGCGACACCGAGCAGGCACACCGCGCGGATCGTGTACGGGAGCAGGTAGTCGCCCAGTTCCAGCAACCGGAGAATCGCGTCCGGATCGAGCGGTGTTCTTCTCGTGACCACCTGTCCAGCCTCCTCGAGTGAAGTTCGCCGTCGTGGGTTCCCCGCGGTGGTGCGGATATGCACCGGTATCGAAAGGGCGCCGGTCAGCCCTGCTCCAGGTTCGCGTCGAATTCGGCGCGCAGCCGTTTCGGCGCGAGGTGGCGCCATGCGTCGGTCAGCAGTTCCCCGACCTGTTCGGCGTCGACCTCGGGCAGGGTGACCAGGGTCCAGCCCCGCTGCCCCCACGCACCGGGGGCGGGGTGGAACGCGGCCGGGTTCTCGGCGAGCAGCTCCGCCTGCTCGTCCGGGGTGATGCGCACGGTGAGCGTGGTGTCGCCGGGCAGCGCGGCGAAGATCTTGTTGCGGATCCGGAAGTCGGCGTTCTCGAATTGCTGACTTTCCACGGTCTCCGGGAGGCTGAGCGCCAGTTTGCGGGCGTCGTCCTGGGTCGCCATCGACATTCCTTTTCGCTTCGGCCGCCGCTGCGGCGGCACGGCCAGAATTCTCGGCATATTCTGGCATGATCGGAAATTTGCCAACCGGGATCACCCGAATGCCGGATTGGTCGCTTGTGTCTGGTGTTCGCTGCCAATATTCTGGGAATTCTTCTCCGTGTTCTCCGGTGCGGCAGGCCCTGCAGGGTAACAGTGCTCGGCCGCTCACCGGCGCTGCTGACAATACTAGATACGAGGGGTTCGACATGGCTGCCGACGAAACCGAGGCCCCACCTGCCGAGACGGGGCCGCCGCCGGTGGCCGGACGGCGGCGGGCGCTCGCGCTCGTCGTCGTGTTGCTCGGCATGCTCCTCGACCTGCTCGACATCACGATCGTCAACGTGGCGCTGCCGTCCATCCAGCGCGGCCTCGGCATGGACGGGGCCGCCGTGCAGTGGGTGGTCGCCGCCTACACGCTGGCCTTCGCGGCGACACTGATCCTCGGCGGCAGGCTGGGCGACCTGTTCGGCATGCGGCGCATGTTCCTGATCGGCATCATCGCCTTCGCGACGGTGTCGGCGCTGGCAGGACTGGCGCAGAACCCCGAGCAGCTCATCGTGCTCCGGTTCCTGCAGGGTGCGGCCGGTGCGGTGATGGTGCCGCAGGTGTACTCGCTGATCCAGGTGATGTACGCGCCGCACGAACGGCCGAAGGCGTGGGCGGGGCTGAGCGCGGTGCTGGCGATCGGCACCGTCGGCGGCCCGCTCGTGGGCGCGCTGATCACCACCGCCGACATCGCGGGCCTCGGCTGGCGGGGCGTGTTCCTGGTCAACGTGCCGCTCGGCATCTTCGCCGTGGTGACCGCGCTCAAGGTGATCCCCGTGGTGCGCGGCGATTCGGCCCGCAAGCTCGACGTGCCCGCCGTGATGCTCGCGTTCGTCGCGTTGCTGTGTGTGGTTTTCCCACTGGTGCAGGGACGTGAACTCGGGTGGCCGGCATGGGTGTTCGTGATGTTCGGGGCGGGGGTGCTGCTGCTGGTGGTCTTCGTCCAGTACCAGCGCAGGCGCGCGGTGGACCCGCTGGTGCCGATGTCGCTGTTCCGGGTGCGCTCGTTCGTCGGCGGCATGCTGGTGTCGTTCTTCTTCATGGGCGGCGTGATGGCGTTCTTCCTGTTCATCACACTGCACCTGCAGCTCGGCGAAGGCTACTCGGTGCTCCGGGCGGGGTTCGCCGGTCTGCCGTGGGACGTCGCGGTGCCGCTTTTCGGTGCCCTGTCGGCGAAGTGGATCGGCCCGAAGCTGGGGCGCACGGGTATGCAGCTCGGCCTCGTGCTGCTGATCGTGACGATGCTGATCTTCATGTGGATCATCGGCACGCAGGACAACGTGAGCCTGTTCCTGCTGTGGCCGCCGATGTTCCTCGGCGGGGTCGGCATGGGCCTGGCGTTCACGCAGGTGATGGCCTACGCGCTCAACGACGTCCCGCTGGAGCACGCCGGTGCCGCCTCGGGTGTGGTCAACACCGTCTACCAGGTCGGGGTCTCGCTCGGCATCGCCGCTTGCGGCACGCTGCTGTTCGCACTGCTCGCGGGCAACGCCCAGCCCTCGGTGGATTCCGTGGAACCGGGGCTGCGGGCGAGCCTCGCCGAAGCCGGAATCTCGGGCCCGGCCGCGGACAGCGCCGTCACCGGCTTCCGGGACTGCTTCGCCGAACGGATGCGGCTGTCCGAACCGGACGCCATGCCACCGCAGTGCGTCGCGCTGCAAGAGCTGCCGCCCGGCGCCGCGGGCCCGATCGCGGCACAGGACGCCGTCGCACTCCGGGAAAGCTTCCAGGGCGCCACCGTCGGGACACTGTGGACCCAGATCGCGCTGTTCGCTGCCGCACTCGGCGCAACCTGCCTGCTACCACGCCGAGTCGAACAGCACTAGGTGCCGTGACCGGAGACTGTCGCGCCGAAAGCTGAGGTAGCCCAGGGGCGAAACGCCCTTGGGCTACCCGACCGGCGCGTGATCGGCTGATCGTGCGTCGGTTCGCGACCACACCCCGGAATCGAACACGTGATCGAGCGAACCGGGGTCACCGAGTCCACAATGGACGAACAGAGAAACGACGCTACACCAACGAAATCAGCATCCCGCGATCGAACCGGACCACAGCCAGACCGCCACCCGGGCAACGAAAGCCCGCACTTCCCGTCCAAAGCTGTCGGTAGACCGCAACTCAACACGACGAACCAACCGCGGCAGAGCACGGCCCCCGACGGCGGTGCCACCCACTGTCAACCAGCAACCGGCACCGCCGCCCAAAGAGCGCACCCCTACTCGGGTTTACGCACCACCATCACCACATATCCGAGATGATCCCGCTGGATCCGGCCCAGCTTGGGGAAGTCGTCGTCCACCTCGGAGGCGAACTCCTCGCCGTACCGGGCGACGATCGCGGGCCGGTTGCCGAGGTAGTTCTCGCCGACGTGGTCGAGGGTGGTGCGCACCTTGTCGGTGATGTCGTGCTCCTCGACGATGGTCAGCCCGGCGTCCCGCACCGTCTCGTGGTAGCGGGGGAGGTCGAACAGCGAGCTCATCATCCAGCAGGTGAACAGCAGGTCCTTGTCGTCGGTCGCCAGCGGGGACAGTTCGACGACGTCGCTGAGGATCAGGCGCCCGCCCGGCCGGAGCACTCGCTTGATCTCCCGCATCGCCGAGCCCCGGTCGGTCATGTGCGAGAAGCATTCCAGCGCCCACGCGGCGTCGAACGAGTCGTCCTCGAAGGGGAGCTTCATCGCGTCGCCGACGGAGAAGGAGACCCGGTCGGCGACCCCTCGTTCGGCGGCGAACGCGTTGGCGTGGTCGAGCTGCTTCTCGCTGACGTCGACCGCGGTGACCTCCACCGGGGCGCTTTCGGCGTACAGCACCACGGGCCTGCCGTTGCCGTAGCCGACGTCGAGGAGCCGCTGGCCCCCGGTGAGGCCGGTGACGTCGCCGATGAACCGGGTCATCCGGTCCTGCGCCTCGGTGATCGACGAAGTGTCGTTCTCCGACCACAGCCCCATGTGGATGCTGTCGCCGAAGGTCAGCCGGGTGAACTCGGTGAGGTCGTCGTAGTACGCGCCGACGTCTTCTCCGGCCTGGTCGATCGTGTCGGACATGTCGATCCTTTCCGCGGGATGAACTGCGATCTAGTGTCTTGCTTTCACCGGTGTCACGATACGCGGTGACCTCGACAGCGCGGGAGGGGAAAACTAGTATCTCGTTTCATGGCGGTTGGCGTGCTACCGAGATTCGACCCGTCCGATCCGGCCGTGTTCGACGACCCGTACCCCGCCTACGCCCGCTTGCGGGCGGAAGGCCCGCTGGCGCGCGGGCTCGGCGGCCAGTGGGTGCTCGCCGGGCACGCGGAGATTTCGGCGGTGAGCAGGGACCGCCGCATGACCAAGCTCCTGCCGCCGGGGTACTACGAGTCGCTGATGGGGATCGGCGAGGCCAGCGCGTTCCTGATCCGGATGCAGGAGCTGTTCCACAACCGGCCGGTGACCCGCCTGCTCGGCAGGGCGTTCACCGGCAGGTTCACGCCCCGGCTCACCGAATACGCGCTGACCGCCGCCCGTGGACTGCTCGCACCCGCCGTTCGCGACGGCCGCTTCGACGCCGTCCGCGACGTGGGTGTGCCGCTTCCCGTCTCCGTGGTCTGCGAGCTGTTCGGTATCCCGGAAGCGGACCGGGAACTGTTCCGCACCAGCGTGGCCGCGATGGTGGCCGCGTTCAACGACAGCGTGCTCACCACGGATCCCGAGGTGCTGGCGGCCAGGCGCGCGGCAGCGGACACGGGCGTGACCGCGCTTCGCACCTGCCTCGCCCCGCTGGTGGAACGCGCGCGGGCCAGGCCGGCTTCGGACGTCCTGTCGGTGCTGGCGGCCCACAACGACGACGGCGTCGCGCTCGCGGACGACGTGGTGATCGACAGCGTGATCATGTCCTGCTACGCCGGTTTCGAGACGGCGATGGCGATGATCACGACCGGTCTCGCCGTCCTGGCGGGCAAGCCGGGGGAGTGGGCGAAACTCCGCGCCCGGCCGGAGCTGGTGCCGACCGCGGTGGAGGAGTTCGTCCGGTACGACGCGCCCATCCAGATCGGGGTGCGCCGCGTGCTGGAGACGGTGGAGATCGGCGGCCGGTCGATCCGGCCGGGCAGGCTGCTGGTGCTGTTGCTGGGATCGGCCAACCACGACGAACGGGTATTCGCACGGCCGGCCGGACTGGACGTGACGCGCAGCCCGAACCCGCACGTCGGCTACGGCGGCGGCGCCTACGCCTGCCTGGGTGCCGCGCTGGCGCGGCTGGAGGGCGCCGTGGTGCTGCGCGCGATGCTGGAAGCGTTCACCGGCATCGCCTCCGACGGGCCGCCGGTGCGGCTGCCGCGGTTCAACTTCCGCACCTACGCCAGCGTTCCACTCGCGGTGACCGCCGAGCGGCCGCGAAACGTAACGCGATAGACGTCCAGCTCGGCTTTGAGGTGCAACCGCGGTGAATCGGCGGAGCCGATCCGTACCGGACGCAAAACGGGGGATTACGGCGAAGAACTCGTGCTGCGGCCGGATGTCGCACCGGGTTCGACCGGGCTGGGCGCGCACCTGGCCTGACGCCGCTGGATGGTCCAGTTGCGTGGTCCGGAAAGCGGGTTGTCACGGTGGAACGACCCGAGGATATTGGTCCGGGCCAGGCAGCCGCGTCTGTCGATTACACCGGACCACCGGAAATCGGGGTAATGCCGTGTCGCTCGTCAGCGTGCACAACGAGTGGGATCCGCTGGAAGAAATGATCGTGGGTATCGCGGACGGTGCCAGGGTGCCCTCCGCCGACATCGGCCTTTTCGCGCTCGACTACGCCGAGCACGAGGAGAACCAGGACGACATCCCGACCGGTCCCTACGACACGCGGATCATCGACGAGGCGAACGAGGACCTGGCGGGATTCGCAGAGCTGTTGCGCGCCGAGGGCGTGACGATCCGGCGGCCCGCCGTGACCGACCACGCGACCAGGTTCGGCACACCGGACTGGACATCCGACGGCGAATACAACTACTGCCCGCGCGACGTTCTGCTGGCGATCGGCGAAACGATCATCGAAACCCCGATGGTGCTGCGGTCCCGTTATTTCGAGCCGCACGCGTACCGCGACATTCTGCTCGAGTACTTCCGAAGCGGTTCGAACTGGATTTCGGCGCCGAAGCCCCGGCTGCCCGACGATACGTACAACATCCGGCCCCAGCGGGGTTCGGTGCTGAACAATCAGGAACCGGTGTTCGACGCGGCCAACGTGCTCCGGATCGGCCGGGACATCGCCTATCTGGTCTCCGGCAGCGGCAACGAGCTCGGTTTCCAGTGGTTGCAGCGCGTCCTCGGCGACGAGTACCGGGTTCACCCGATCACCGGCGTCTACGACGGCACGCATATCGACACCACGATCACGCTCGTCCGGCCGGGGCTCGTCGTGCTCAATCCCGAGCGGATCCGGAAGGACCAGGTGCCGCGGATCTTCAAGAACTGGGACGTCCTCTGGTGCCCGGAGAACGTGGACACCGGGTACGCGTGGCGGTATCCGCGCGCGTCGATCTGGCAGAGCGGGCTGAACTTCATCATGGTCAGGCCGGATCTCGCGGTGGTCAACGATCTCCAGCTCCCCCTGATCCGGGAGCTGGAGAAGAGGCACGTGACGGTCGCCCCGCTGCCCATGCGCCACGCGCGCACGCTCACCGGCGGGTTCCACTGCGTGTCACTGGACGTGCGGCGGACCGGGTCGCTGGAGGACTACAGCTGACCGGCGCGGCCGGAACGCCGCTACACTCCGTCCCGTGTCGCCGCTGACCGTGACGGAAGGACGGGTCGACGTTCCGTGGTCATGATCCTGCTGGCGGTCGCCAGCGCGGGCGCCTACGGCATCGCCGATTTCCTGGGCGGTACGGCTTCGCGCAAGGCGAACGTGTTCCGGGTGGTCGCGATCAGCGCGCCGGCCAGCCTGCTGGTCGAGGTCCTGCTCCTGCCGTTGCTGGGGGCGCGGTGGAACGCGGGTTCACTCGGCTGGGGCGCCGTCTCGGGCATCGCGTCCGCGTTCGCGTTCGCGCTGTTCTACTACGCGCTGGCCAGCGGGCCGATGACGATCATGGCCCCGATCACCGCGGTCGTGTCCGCGGCGCTCCCGGTCCTGGTCGGGCTCGTGGCAGGGGAACGCCTGTCCGCGGCCGGGATCGCGGGACTGCCGGTCGCCGTGTGCGCCATCGTGCTGGTGACCGTCAAACGGGATTTCGCGGTCGCGGTGGTTTCCCGCCGGGCGGTCGTGGTCGCGTTCCTGGCGGGCGCCGCGATCGCGCTGCAGCTCATCATGCTGCACCAGGCGCCGCACGACAGCGGTGTCGCACCCTTGATAGTCGGCCGCACGGTCAGCAGCCTGATCCTGCTCGGCGCGGTGGTGGCGATGCGCCGCCGGATCGGCTCCGGGCGCCCGCCGATCGTGCTGGCCGCTGCCGCCGGGTGCCTGGACTCACTGGCGAACCTGTTCTTCCTGCTGGCTTCCCGTGCCGGTCTGCTCAGCGTCAGCGCGGCGATCGTCGCGCTGTACCCGGTGGCGACGGTGGTTCTCGCCAGGGTGATGATCAAGGAACAGATCAGAGGGGTGCAGTGGCTCGGCCTGACCACGGCGGTCGTCGGTGTGGTCTTGTTGTCCCAGACCTGACCCGGGGTGCGGTCACCCGAGCAGCAGCGGCAGCCGGGCGTAGGAACGCAGGTTCGCGTGCTGCCTGCGGACCGGTTGGCCCGAGGTGGCCCAGGAACCGGAGTGCGCGACCATCCGCTCGAACACCGTGGTGCCGACCAGCCTGGCCAGCGCCGAGCCGAGGCAGTGGTGCAGGCCGCCGCCGAACCCGAGATGCGGGTTGGGGGAGCGGGTGACGTCGAGCTCCTCCGGCCGCTCGAACACGGCGTCGTCCCGGTTGGCCGCGCCGAGCAGCAGCCGCACCGCCCGTCCCGGCCGCACCTTCTGGCCGCCCAGCACGATCGGCTCCTTCGCCAGCCGGGTGGTGCTCTGGATCGGCGCGTCGTAGCGAAGGAACTCTTCGATTCCCGAGTGGACGAGGCCGGGTTCGGCGTGCAGCCGCGCCAGTTGGCCAGGATGGCTCAGCAGCGCGGCACAGCCGTTGGACACCAGGCCCATGCTCGTCTCCACCCCGGCGTGCAGCACGAACAGCACGTTGTCCACGAAGTCGACGTCTCGCAGGGTTTCGGGGTCCTCGCCGCGTGCGCGCATGCCGGACAGCGGGTTGCCGTCGGCGCTGGCCCTGCCTTCGTCGAGCAGCCCCTGCACGTACTCGCGCAGCCAGGGCAGCCCGGTGTTCATCGCGTCGATGTCGGCGGCGGTGCGGTTGGGCACGTCGAAGGCGCGGTTCAGCGTGGCGACCCTGGTCCAGACATCGTGCTGGTCCGGTTCCGGCACCCCGATCAGCGCGCAGATCACCAGTACCGGCAGCGGGACACCGAGATCCTCGACGACGTCGATGGGCTCCCCGTCCAGCGCGGGCGCCAGCAGGCGCTCGGCGTGCCCGGCGACGTACTCGCGCAGGCGGCGCACCGACGGCTCGGCGAACGCCTGGCTCAGGTAGCGCCGCAACCCGGTGTGCGCGGGCGGGTTTCGGGTCAGCATGATGCGCTCGAGGAAGTCGACGGCGGGGCTGTCCGGCAGGGACAGCCTGGCGTACTCGCCGGGGAACTCGCTGGACAGCCGCGGATCCCGCAGCAGTGCCGACACGTCCGCGTGCCGGGGCACCAGCCACTCGCCGAACCTGGCGCGGATCAGCGGCCCGTCCTCGCGGAGGGCGCGGTAGAGGGGGTACGGGTCGTCTTCGCTGCCGAACAGCAGGGCGTTGAGCTGGGCCACAGGAACAGATACTAGGTTCTTCGGTTGCTTCAAGGGAACTTGTATCTTGTTTTTGCCCGGCTCTTTTGACACCGTTGGTGCCCAGTGCCCGTGCGGACGGTGGGAGTTGACGGTGACCAGTCGACAACGGCTCGATCTCCAGTCGGTAGTGCGGTTGTCGGAGCTGGCGGACTACATCGTGCCGTTCACCATCAGGGTGGTCGGCGAGCTGGGCGTTGCCGACGAGCTGGTGGCGGGACCGCGGCCGGTCGCCGAAATCGCCGAGGCCACCGGCGCGCACGCGCCCTCGCTGTGCCGGGCGCTGCGCGCACTGGCCGCGAGGGGGATCTTCACCGAGGTCACCCCGGAGACCTTCGCGCTGACGCCGCTCGCCGAACCGCTGCGCAGCGATCACCCGCTGTCCCTTCGCGCCGCCTACCCGCTGCTGGCCTGCGACGTCGCGGCATGGGCGCGTTTCGACCACAGCATCCGCACCGGCGGCGCGGCCTTCGACGAGGCGCACGGGCAGGACTACTGGACCTACCTCGCCGAGCACCCGGAGGAGAGCGGCCGGTTCGACGCCTCCCAGCAGGCCGCGACCCGGCTCGAGCTGCGCAGCATCCTGCCCGCCTACGACTGGGCGTCGCTCGGGGCGCTGATCGACGTCGGCGGCGGCAACGGCGCCTTCCTTGCCGGTATCCTCGCGCGGTTCAAGTCCTTGCGCGGCAAGGTCTACGACCTCCCGCACGTGGCGGCGGGCGCCGCGAAGCTGTTCGCCGACGCGGGGGTGTCCGAGCGGGCCGAAGCGGTCGGGGGCAGCTTCCTGGAGTCGGTACCCGCCGGTGCGGACACGTACCTCCTCAAGCGCGTGCTGTACCACTGGGAAGACGACGACGCCGTCCGGTTGCTCGGCAACGTGCGCGCGGCGATGGGCCCCGGTTCCCGGCTGCTGGTGCTCGAACCGGTCGTGGGGCCGACGATGGACGAGTTCCCCACCGGCAGGCTCTACGACCTGCTCCTGCTCGCGATGGCCGGCGGCGGTGCGCGCGGTCAGGAGCAGCTCGAGGCGCTGTTCCAGCGAGCGGGCCTTCGCTGGGAACGGTTGATCAGCACCCCGATGCTCCCGATCATCGAAGTCAGCCCGGTGTGAGCACCGCGCGGACGGCCTCGGCCAGTTCCGCGGCGCCCTCGGGTGACACGACGGTGAAGTGATCGCCGCGATAGCTGCGGAACCGCGCGTCCGGCACCGCCCAGCCCGCCTCGCGGAGCGGAGCCAGGTAGCGGCCCGCCGGTCCTGCCAGGCCCTCGTCGGCTTCCAGGACGTACGGCGTCGGCGCGCCATCGGACGGCCGGTGGGCCAGCAGCGCGCGGGTCATGGCCGAGAACGTCTGGAACAGATCGAGCAGTTCGTCGAAGGGCACGCCGCTGCCATCAGGTATCGCGGCCCGTAGCAGGTCGGCCGCCCGTGGGTAGGCGTCCGCGGCGGGCAGGTCGGGCACCGCGCCGTCGCCGAGATTGGTCAGGAACGCCGCCACCAGGTCCCGGTCGGGCACCGGCCGGTCCGGTTCCGCGCACACCCACGGGTCGATCATCACGACCGGATTGCCGCCGCCGAGCCGCGCGGCCACCTCCTGGCCGACGACCCCGCCGAGCGACCAGCCGACGAGCGGGAAGTCCTTGTCCGGCAACGCGTTCGCCAGTTCCGCCGCATACCGGCCGGCGAGCTCGGCCAAGGACGCGGGCAGCGGTCCCGGCGGCAACCGGAGGCCGTACACGGAATGCGTCGCGCTCAGCCGGTCGACCAGCGCGCGGTAGCAGAGCACGTCGCCACCCACCGGGTGCACCAGCACCAGCGGCGGCCCGCTCCCGACCGCCAGCGGCAGGAGGCACGACGGATCGGGCCTGCCCGCCGTCGCCCCTTCGACCGCGCCTGCGAGCTCGCGCACCGTGCTCGCCCGGAACAGCGTGGCGAGCGGCAACCGCACCCCGAAGTCCCGCTCGATCCGGTTCATCAGGCGCGCGGCGTCGAGGGAATTGCCGCCCAGTGCGAAGAACGACGTGCTCGCCGCCCGAACGACGACGCCGAGCAGCTGTTCCCAGATGCGAGCCAGGCGCAGCTCCACCGGGCTCTCGGGCGCTGGCCCATCCGGAGCGTCCACACCGGACACCGTGTCGGCGGCGCGCGCGGCGAGTGCCGCCCGGTCGACCTTTCCGTTGCGGGTCAACGGGAGCGCGGCCACCAGCTCGATGGCACGGGGTACGGCATGGTCCGGCAGCGTGGCGCGCACCCAGTCGCCAAGCTCATCGGCGAGGCCGTCCCCGGCCGCGAACGCGACCAGCGTGACGCCGCGCGGCCCGCGATGCGCCACCACGACGGCGTCGGTGACCGCGGGATGCTCCAGCAGCCTGGCTTCGATCTCGGTCAGCTCGACCCGGAACCCGTTCACCTTGACCTGGAGGTCCTGCCTGCCGAGGAATTCGAGCGTGCCGTCCGGCCAGTAGCGGCCGGTGTCGCCCGTGCGGTAGATCGGTTCCCCCGACGGCAGCGCGCGGAACGCCCGCGCGGTCAGCTCTTCGTCGAAGAGGTATCCGTCGGCGAGCCCGTCACCGGCGATGTAGAGGTCACCCGCGACCCACGCCGGCCGGTCGCACAGGTCGCCGTCGAGCACGTGGTAGCGCTGGTTGCGCAGCGGGAACCCGTACGGCACGCTCACCCACCCTGGCGGCGGGTCCACCGGGACGTCGCAGCAGTTGGACCAGATCGACGCCTCGGTCGCGCCGCCGAGGCTCACGCAGCGCGCCGAAGGCGCCAGTTCCCGGAGGTCCTTCGCGATGGTGAGCGGGGCCCAGTCGCCGCTGACCATCGCCAGCCGCAGCTTCGGCAGCGGTGGCCGGTTCGCGGTGCGCGCGAAGTCGGCGAGCATCGCCAGGTACGCCGGCACGCTGTTCCAGACGGTGACCCCGGCCGAGGCGGCCAGCCGGTGCAGGTGGGTGACCTCCCTCGCCTGGCCCGGATCGGGGACCACGACCGTGCCACCCACCGCGAGCAGCCCGAAGACGTCGTACACCGACAGGTCGAAGGTGTAGTCGGATACGGCGAGCACGCGGTCCGCGGCCGTCACGGCGAACCGGGAGTTGATGTCGGCGATCGTGTTGGCGACGCGGCGGTGCCGGATCATCACGCCCTTCGGCGATCCGGTGGTGCCCGAGGTGAAGATGACGTACGCGAGTGCTTCGGGGTCGTCGGCGACCGGGCCGTCCAGCGGGATCGAATCCACTTCGGACAGTGGGAGCGGCTTCGCGTCGCCGAGATCTTCCCCCACCGGACCCAGCACCGTGCGGATGCCGGCCTTGCGCACCACTTCGCGTTGGCGCGCGGCCGGCCACCCGGGCGAAATCGGCACGTAGGCGGCTCCGGCCGCGAGCACCCCGAGGAGCGCGGCGATCTGTTCGCCCCCGCGTTCCACCCGTACGCCAACGGTTTCGCCCGCGGTCGTGCCACGTCGGCGCAGCGCGCCCGCGATCGCCATGGCACGCCGCGCAAGCGCCCCGTAGGTGATGACGCCGGAGCCGGTCCGCACGGCCGGCGCGTCCGGGGTGCGGGCGGCCTGCCGGAAGAACGGCCCGTGCAGCGTGTCCGGCTCGACGGGAGCCGCGGTGTCGTTGACGGCGGCCCGCACGCGGGCCTGGCTCGGGGGCAGCAACGGGAACGTGCCGCGCTCCCAGGCTGTTTCGTCCTCGGCGAGCCAGGTCAGCAGCCGGACGTAGGCGTCGAACATGTCGTCGAGCACCCCTGGCGGGTACAGCTCGTCCGCGGTGTCCCACTGGAGGACGAGGCCACCCTCGGCCTCGTACACCTGGTGGTCGAACGCCACCTGCGGGGTGCGGATCCTGGCGTCGAGCTGCTTCCAGCCGAGCAGTTCGAGGAACACGCCGCTCTCCTCCGGCGCCACGGCCAGCATGCTGGTGAACACCACCGGCATGACCGCCGCGTCGATGGTGCCTTCGCGGCGGTTCAGCTCGCGGATCACCGACACCCCGCTGTAGGCGCCGTGCCGGAGATCGGCGAAGAGCTGCCGCCGCAGCGCGCGGGCACGATCCCGGAACGTCCGGCCCTGCGCGGGTTTCGCGCACGCCACCAGAACCGTGCTGCTGAAGTTGCCGAGCACCTTGCCGATGTCCTGGTGCACCGGCGGCCGGTCGCCGTGCAGCATGTTGACGGTGAACGAGGGATCCCGCGACCAGTACCGCAGGACGTCGGCGAACGCCGCGAACACCGCGACCGTCGGGGTGAGCCGGTTTTCGCGCGTCCGCTTGGCGAGCGCGTCCCACACCGGTGGTGTGAGCCGCCGGGTCCGCCGGTGCAGTTCGGTCACGGCGTCCGGGTTGGCCACCGCCGGCAGGTTCGGCGCTGGCGGGAGGCTGCCGAGCCTGGCCAGCCAGTACTCGCGCGCGGCGGCGAGCGCGGTACCGTCGCCGCCCTGCTCTTCGAGGTAGCGCGGGAAGCTGTAGCCGATCGGCGGCAGGTTCCCGTCGCTGTCGAGGATCTCGCGCAGTTCCTTGGCGAAGATCTCGCCGGACAGCCCGTCCATGCACAGCAGGCGGAACTGGAGGTGGACCCGGTACTCCTGGCCGAGGTCGAACACCCGGAAGCGGAACGGCGCGGCGCCGCGCAGGGGCGGGCCTTCGGTGCGCATCTCGTGCCTGCTGCGGTCCAAGACCCGCTCGCGGTCCGCCTCGGCGAGTCCGGCGAGGTCGCGCACCTCCAGCGGCACCGGCAGCTCCGCGCCCTGGATCTCCAGGTGGCCGTCGGCGTCGAACGCGGCGCGCAGCATCTCGTGCCTGCTCATCATCGTGGCGAGGGCGGCGCGGAAGGTGCCGGTGTCGAACGGCGCGCAGGAGTACTCCTCGGCGGTCAGCGCGGGACCGCCCAGGACGAAGTCGCCCAGTTCGCCGTAGAGGTAGGCGAGCTGGAGATCGGAAGCCTTGGTCGACACGATCAGCCCTCGGTGTCGGCGTACTCCGGCGGCACGAAACCGAGCCGGCAGGTGGCGAGGCCGCCGTCGACCGGCAGCACGGCACCGGTGACGTAGGAACCCGCGCGGCTGCAGAGGAACTGCACGGCGCCGACGAGGTCGTCTTCGCGGCCGATGCGGCGCAACGGGGTGCAGGCGGCGATTTCGTCACCGAAGGCAGCCAGCGCGTCGGCGGTCATCCTGGACGGGAAGGTGCCGGGGGCGATCACGTTCGCGGTCACCGACGGCGCCAGCTCCTGCGCCACCATCCTGGTGATGTGGTGGATCGCGGCCTTGCTGGCCGCGGCGGAGTAGGTCGGGAACTCGGGGACCCGCAACGCGTCCGCCGAGCCGATGTTGACGATCCGCGCCGGGTCCTCCGGTGTTCCCGCCGCGGTGAGCGCGGGTACCAGCTCCCTGGTCAGCAGCATCGGGGCGCGCAGAGAGACGGCGAGGACCGAGTCCCACGCCTCGGCGGGGAACTCGCCGACCGGCGCCGCCCACGCGCTGCCCGCGTTGTTGACGAGGACGTTCAGGGCGGGCTCGCGCGCGGTGAGATCGGCGGCGAGCTGGACGCACCCGTCCTCGGTCGCGATGTCCGCGGGCAGCCCGACGCAGAACCCCTTGGCGGACAGCTCTTCGGCGACCGAGGCGCACTCGCCGGCGGAACGCGAGTTGACGTACACCCGCGCCCCCGCCGCTACCAGGCCGCCCGCGATCGCGCGGCCGATGCCGTGCGTGCCGCCGGTGACGAGCACGGTCTTGTCGAGTACGGAGAACAGGTCGGACACGAAAGCCCCCTGGTGGCCGTGGGAGGGTGCGCTGACCTCGTCACCATACGTCGTATCTGGCTTCTTCGGGAGACCTCAGAAAACCACTGATACAAGAAAGACCTGCCGCGGGCGGTGCCACGGCAGGCCTTGGAGCGGGTCGCGGATCAGCCGACGTCCGGGTTGTACGTCCCGAGCGTCCAGACGTGCCCCTGCGGGTCGATGCAGGTGAACTCGTACGAGCCGTGGTCCTGGTGCTTCAGCTCGAAGACGATCTTCGCGCCGTTTTCGACGGCGGTCTTGTGCACCGCGTCGACCTCGGCCGAGGAGTCGAGCCGGACGAAGGTGCCGAACGTGCTCGCGCCGAGCGAGGCCGGGTCGTTGAGCTGGAGCTTCTCGTTGCGGCCGCTCATCATGACCAGGCCGCCGTTGCCCGCCTTGAGCTCACCGTGCATCAGCTCGCCCTCGTCGTTCGCGTAGGCGGCGATGCGGACGAAGCCGAAGGCCTTCTCCAGCCAGTCGATCGCCTTCATGCCGTCTGCGTAGCACAGATACGGGCTGATCACGGGGGAGTCGGTGGAATCGCTCATTGATTGCCCTCCGGCGGTATTCGGTAATGGGTTCGAGCACCGCGTAGCCTACGCGACTTCCCGTGCTCCGCTTGCCGCGCCCGGTATTCGATCTTGGTTTCGGGAACAGGGCATCCGGCGTCAGACCACGGATTTCATGATGACCTGTGCCAAGGGCGCGGTGCGGTTGGTGCGATCCTCGAAAAGGTCGGCCATCGTCGCCAGCGTGGCGATTCCGCGAATGCCCGCGTACCGCACCGGCTCCGGCTCCCACCTGCTCGGGGTGCGGCCGTTCCAGCACAGCTTCGTTTCCGGGCGGCGGGTGCCGGTGACCAGTGCGGCCATCGTCCGGCCCGCCAGATTGCTCAGCACGATGCCCTCGCCGCCGTAGCCGCCCGCGTAGCCGTGCCCGGTCTCCTTGTCGAAGACGACGCTGGGCTCGGAATCGCGCTGGAGCCCGTACAGCCCGCTCCAGCCGTGCGTCACCCGCACGTCGCCGATTCCGTCGAAGAGATCGGTGAGCGTGGCCAGCAGCCTGGCGTGCACCGCGCGCTCCGCCGCCGGTCGCGCCCGCAGCCGTGAGCCGAGAAGGTAGCCGACACCGCGGCCGCCGATCACGATCCGGTCGTCGGGCGTGCGGTTGAGATAGCAGAACTGGTATCGCGAATCGGTGACCGTCGGCGCGCCGCGCCAGCGCAGCCGCTCGAACGCTGCCGCGCCGAGCGGCGCGGTGGCGATCGCGTGCGAGCGCAGCGGCACGATGGCGCGCCCGCGCCCGGCGAGCCCGCCGGTGTACCCCTCGGTGGCCAGCAGCACCGCCTTGGCGTACACGGTGCCGTGCTCGGTGACGACCGCGCGCTCCCGCACCGCGGTCGCCGCGGTGCCCTCGGCAATGGTCACCCCGCGCCCGCGAACCGCTTGCGCGAGCCCGAGTCCCAGCCGCGCCGGGTGCACCGCCGCGCAGTGCGGGGTGAAGCCGATGCCGGTGGCGTCGCGCACCGCTATCGAGTTCGCCGCCTCATCGGGGTCCAGCAGGCGGAAGTCGGTGATCCCGAGCTGCGCCCGCCCGTCCCGCCAGGCCCGCAACCGGTCGAGCTGGGGTTTCGTGCGCGCCACGTACAACGAGCCGTCGCGCCGCCAGCCGGCGTCGAGCTGCTCGGATTCGAGCACGCGCTCGATTTCGTCGAGCGTCGCGCGCGCCGCGCGGTACATCCGCATCGCGGCCATCGGGCCGTGCGTGCCGACGAGGGTGGTCAGCAGGCTCGGCATCTCGGCCGTGCACCAGCCGCCGTTGCGGCCGGAGGCGCCGAAGCCCGCCTGCTTGGCCTCGAGCACCACGATCTTCGTCTGCGGGGCGAATTCGGTGAGGTAGTAGGCGATCCACAGCCCGGTGTAGCCGCCGCCGACGATGACGACGTCCGCGTGCGTGTCGCCGTCGAGCGGCGCACCGGGGGTGAGGTCTTCGTCGGACTGCTCGGCGAGCCAGAAGCCGAGCCCGGCACGATCGGCGGGGGCGGTGACGTCGGGTGCTGACACGGGTTTCATTCGACGTCATCGCGGAAGCCGAGTCAACAGGCTGCGCCGATCCAGCGGTAAAATAGCGGAAACAAGATACTCTTCTCGGTGGGGCCGGGGTCGGCTATCCTGGCCGACGTGGTCGAGCTTCCGGTCTCCGTCGGGCAACGCCTGCTGTCCTTGATGGACCACTACCTCGGCGAGGAGAGCGCGCTCAACGAGCAGGTCCTCTGGCGGATCGAAGGGCAGCTCGACGCCGGCGCGCTCCGCGTCGCGCTGACCAAGCTCGTGGCGCGGCACGCCGCGCTGCGCACCGCCTTCGTCGGCAACGGCCGCAGGCTTCGCCAGGTCGTGCACGAGCCGTCGCCGGTCGCGCTCGCCGAAGCCGATGTCACCGGCCACGCCGATCCCGACACGGCGGCCCGCGAGCGCGTGAGCGAGGAAATGCGCCGGACGATCGACGCGGCCACCAGCCCGATCCGGCCGCTGCTGATCAGGATCGCGCCTGCCACGCACCTGTTCGTGCTGACCATGCACCACTTCGTCACCGACGACTGGTCCAACGGCCTGCTCTCGCGAGATCTGCGGCGCCTGTACGCCGCCGAGCTGGCGGGCGCGGACGACGGCCTGCCCGCGGTGGGCTGGCAGTACGCGGAATGGTCCGAATGGCAGCGCGAACGGCTCAGCGGCGCGGGATTGCGGGAGCTGACCGAGTACTGGCGGCACCAGCTCGACGGCGCGCGGATACCCGAGCTTCCCGAGCGAGCGAGCGCGCCGGGTGAGGGCGAACAGCCGTGGGTGTCGGTCGAGCTGCCGATCGGGCCGGAGACCACGCGTGCGTTGCGCGATCTCGCCCGTCGGGAGCGGACGACCTTGTTCCCCGTGCTGCTGTCGGTGTTTTCCCTGCTGTTGCACGACGAGACGCGGCAACGGGACATCACCGTCGCCTCGCTGTTCGCGAACCGGGGGAGCCCGCAGGTCGCCGATTCGGTCGGCTTCTTCGTCACCATGCTGCTGCTGCGCACCGATCTCGACCGGGACTCGCCGGCCCGCGAACTGGTGCGCGCCACCAGGAAGACGGTGCTGGCGGCGTTGCGGCACCAGGAACTGCCCTACCAGCTGCTGCCACCGGGCACGATCTCCAGCCGCACCGGCCGCGCCGACGACATCACGTTCCAGCTCGTCGGCAGCCTGAAGGCGCGGGAGGATCTGTCCGGTGCCGAGATCGACGACATGGAAGGCATGCTGGAACGGCGGCGGTTCGCGTTCGAATTCGTCGTGGCACCGCACGAGGACCGGCTGATCGCGCTGCTGCTGTGCGACCGGCAGCGCTTCGACGCCGACTGGGCCGCCCGGTTCGTCGCAGGCTACGTCGCGGTGGCCGACGCGCTCGCGGCCGATCCCGACCGCCCCGCCGGTGACCTGCTCGCACCCCAACGGAGGACCACGTGAACACGACCAGCGAAACACCGAGCAAGGCAGTCCGGCGCGCCGGGGAACTGGCCGAGGAGGTGTTCCACCCGGCGGCGCTCGAAGTCGACCAGGCCGACAGCGTGCCCGCCAGCCATCTGAACCTGCTTGCCGACGAAGGGTTCTACGGCATCGCAGGACCCGCGGAGCTGTCCTCGCTGGCGGTCGAGGAGATGACCGACGCCTTCCGGATCGTCGAGGTACTCGCGGGCGCGTGCCTGACCACGGCGTTCGTCTGGGCGCAGCACCACAACGCGGTCATGGCCGCCACGCACAGCGAACGGCCGGGGATCAGGGAAACCTGGCTGCCGCGGCTCTGCTCGGGCGCCACGCGCTCGGCACTGGCGATGTCGGCGGCGGTGCGGCCGGGACCGTCCGGGATAACCGCGAAGAAGGTCGACGGCGGCTACGCCTTCGACGGCGAGGTGCCCTGGATCAGCGGCTGGGGGCTGACCGACGTGCTGTTCACCGCCGCGAGGGACGCCGACGACATGCTGGTGTGGGCGTTGCTGGACGCGAAGGAGTCGGCGACGCTGCGGGTGCGCAGGGCCGAGCTCGCCGCGGTCAACGCCAGCCGCACCGTCACCGCCACCTTCGACCGCCACTTCGTGCCGGAGGAGCGGGTCACCGGGCTCGTACCGCTGGAGGCATGGCGCGAGCGCGATCCGGCGACCCTGCGCTTCAACGGGTCCTTCGCGCTCGGCATCACGGCTCGGTGCTGCCGCCTGATCGGGGAGAGCCCGCTCGACGCGGAACTGGACGCGCGGCGCCGCGATCTCGACGAGGCCCCGCCGGAGGAGGTGCCCGCGGCGAGGGCGGCCGCCGCCGAACTCGCCTACCGCGCGGCGGGGGCGCTCACCGTGGCCACCGGCAGTTCGTCGCTCTACCGCGATCGCCACGCCCAGCGGCTCGTCCGCGAGGCCGCCTTCCTGCTGGTGTTCGGCAGCAGGAAGGCGATCAAGGACGAGCTGCTCGGCACGCTGCAGCGCCGGTGAGCGTTCGTCAGCCCGCGAGCAGTTCGTCGACGTACGCGGTGAGTTCCGCTGGTGTCGGGCGTTCGAAGACCTCTTCGATCGGCACGGTGACCCCGAACTCGATCCCGGCCCAGTGGGCGACGGCGGCCGCGGTCATCGAGTCGCCCTCCAGATCGTCGAAGAAGTCGGTCTCCGCGGTCACCGGCTTCTTGAACACCTCCGACCACACGTCGATCATCTTGCGCTGGGTTTCCATGCTTCCTCCCGTTGCTCCGGCCGGACAGTTCATCGAAAAAGCGAATGAGGATACGTGATGCGCTACCCGAGATCGTTGTATCGAGTGTTCGAGCGCGTCCGCAAGCCCGCCGAGGCGAGGGTGTGGCCAGCCAGCTTCGCGGACCGGTTGACGAGCGGCGTGCCGACCAACGCGGAGGTTCGGCGGCTGTGGCGGGAACTGGGCACCAGGGCGCCGGACCGGCACTGCCCCGATCTCATCCCCACCGAGGCGGGTGCGCGCGTGCCTGCGGCCGGATCGGGCGAGGTGTCGGTCACCTGGGTCGGGCACTCCACCTGCGTGCTGCGGATCGGCGGGCTGGTCGTGCTGACCGACCCGGTGTTCTCCCGCAGGATCCCCGGCCTGAGCCCGCGGCTGACCCGGCCGGGCGTCGCCTTCGAGGACCTGCCGCCGGTCGACGCGGTGGTGATCAGCCACAACCACTTCGACCACCTGGACGCCCCCACCATCCGGCGGCTGCCGCGCAGCACCACGCTGCTGGTGCCGGGCGGGCTCGGCTGGTGGTTCCGCCGCCTCGGTTTCCGCGACGTGGCGGAGTTCGACTGGTGGGAGTCGCTCGAACTCGGCCGGA
Source organism: Amycolatopsis minnesotensis (assembly GCF_039529815.1). NCBI lineage: Bacteria > Bacillati > Actinomycetota > Actinomycetes > Pseudonocardiales > Pseudonocardiaceae > Amycolatopsis > Amycolatopsis minnesotensis. Next base: position 156,741 of record NZ_BAAANN010000008.1, read on the forward strand.
CGCGGTTCACCTTCACCCCGACCCACCACTGGAGCCGCCGGACGCTGTTCGACACCAACCGGAGCCTCTGGGGCGGCTGGGTGCTGTCCACCGGCGAGCCGGGCGGCACGGTGTTCTTCGGCGGGGACTCCGCTTACGGCCCGGTCTTCACCGAGATCGGTGCGCGCTGCCCCGGTATCGACCTGGCGATGCTGCCGGTCGGCGCCTTCCTGCCGCGGTGGTTCATGCGGCAGTCGCATATGGACCCTGCGGAGTCGGTGCGGGCGTGCGTCGATCTCGGCGCCGCGCACTTCCTGCCGATCCACTGGGGAACGTTCATGCAGTCGGCCGAACCGCTGCTGTCGCCGCTGCACGACGCGCGGCGCGCTTGGCGGAAGGCGAAGCAGCCGCCGGAGCGGTTCCTCGGGCTGGCGGTCGGCGGCAGCCACGTCCTCGGCGGATCCGCCGAACCGGTCGATCACGTCTGTGCCGAGGAGCCCGCGAAGCCCACGAACTGAGCCGCCACCGTCAGGACCCCGCCCGCTCGGCGGGGCCCCGGCGGTGGCGGTTGAAGAACGACCGGCTCGACAGTGCCGCGCGGTGGGGCAGCAGCAGCGGGATCCGGTCGCCGGTTCGCTGGCGCCACACGAAGAAGTCCGCGCCGCGGTCCCCGAACTTCCCCGGCATGAACTTCGGCTGGTTCACCGTGACGTAGGCGAGTTCGGTGTACTCCGACGCGCGGTGCAGGATCAGGTCGCGCAGGATCCGCCCGCCCGCGTGGCTCGCCGCGAGGCCGGCACCGGTGTACCCGTGCCCATAGAGCAGCCCGGAGCTGGTGCGGCCGAACTGCGGGATGAAGCTGTGGCTCCAGCCGATGCAGGCGCCGTTCGCGTGACTCATCCGCACGTCGTGCCAGGCGGGGAAGAACGCGTCGAACGCGGTGCGCAGTTCGCGGTAGGCCTCGGGGTTTCGCGCGTTCTCCGGTGCCATGTCCCGGCCGGGGCGGTAGTGCCACCGCCCGCCGGTCCAGATGACGCGGTTGTCCTGGGTGAGCCGGGTGGTGAAGAAGAACGACCGCATGTTCGACACCGGCTCGCGGCCGGGCCACGGCACCCTGGCGAGCTGTTCGCCGGTCAGCGGTTCGCTGACCAGCAGGTGGTTCCAGACCGGCATGACGCGGTCGGTCATCTCGGAAAAGGTGTGCTGCCAGGCGTTCGTGGCCAGCACCACCTCCCGCGCGGTGACCACCCCGTGCGGGGTGCTGACCTGGAACTTGCCGTCGATCTTGCGGACGTCGAGCGCGGGCGTCTGCTCGTGGATGACCGCGCCCTGCGCCCTGACCACCCCGGCCAGGCCCTGCACCAGCTTGTGCGGGTTGACCACCGCGCCGAAGGCGGTCATCCCGCCGAGCACGGTGGGCGAGCCGATCCGCTCCCTCGCCTCCTCGGCGTCGTAGACGGTCATCGAGCCGTCCATGCCGAGCTTCCTGGCGCGGTCGACCTGCAACTGGAGGCGGGCGAGCTGCTTGGTGTCGGTGACGACCTGGAGTATCCCGGTCCGCTCGTACTCCGCGTCGATCCCGTTCTTTCGGCAGAAACGGCCGATTTCGAGCATCGACTTCGCCACCGCCTTGTAGACGCCGGCGGCCTTGGTCGTGCCGTAGTACCAGAGCAGGCGCCGCAGCACCTTGGCACCGGCGAGCGTGACGAAACCGCCGCCGTGCACCGAGGCGCCGAGTCCCACCGTCCCGGCTTCGAGGATGCGCACGTCCATCGACGGCTCCGCTTCCTTGAGCGCGTGCGCCGTCCACAGCCCGGTGCCGCCGCCGCCGACGATGCACACGTCGCAGGTGACGTCGCCGTCGAGCGGGGGGCCGGGGACCACGGGCGCCAGGGTTTCCTGCCAATAGGGCGTGGTGCTCATTCCGTCCACTGCCGTGCCTTCCGTGCCTCGGCGACCTTGGTCCGCTTGGTGGCACGCCATCGCTGGCGCATCTGGTTCATGAAGAACTCGGCGTTGACCCAGTAGAACTCGAGCCAGATGTTGTCCGGGTCGCGAAGCCAGATCCCGTAGCCCGCTTCGAGGAACAGCTCCTTGACCCCGGAATGCGCCACCCCGGCGCCGTCGAGGTGCCCGGCCCACTCGTCGAGATCGGCGCGCGCGGGCACGTGGTAGCCGAGGTGGTGCAGCCCGACGCGGTGCTCGTCGAACGGTTCGGTGGCCGGGTTCCGCGCCGCGCCGAGCACGATCGAGGCGAGCGAACTTTCGTGCAACAGGGTGTGGAACCGGAAGCCGGACTCTTCCGGTTCCGCTTCGCGCACCAGGGTGAACCCGAGCGCGCGGCAGTACCAGTCGCTGCTCCGTGCCAGGTCCCGGACGGTCAGGTTCACGTGGGTCGCGCCGTTCAGCTTCGGCATGGGCCGGTCATCCCTCCGGTGTCGCGTCGGCGGCCAGCGCCCGCCGGTCGACCTTGCCGACGGCGGTGTACGGCAGCGACGTGACGACGCGCAGCCGGTCGGGGTGCTTGAACCCGGCGACACCGCGGTCCGCGAGGAAGGCGCGGAGGCCGGCGAGCGTCGGCGGATCCCCGTCGGGAACCACGACCGCGCAGGTCTTTTCGCCGAACGCCGGATCGGGTACCGGCACCACCGCCACCGACCGCACCGCGGGATGGGCGGCCAGCTCGGTTTCCAGCTCGTCACCGGAGATCTTTTCGCCGCCCCGGTTGATGGTGTGCTTGACGCGCCCGGTCACGGTGATCGCGCCGTCCGGTGCGCGCCGCACCAGGTCGCCGGTGCGGAGGAACCCGTCGGCGGTGAACACCTCGGCGTTGTGCGATGGCACGTCGTAGTAGCCGCGCAGGACGCACGGGCCGCGCACCAGGAGCTGGCCCGTCTCGCCATCGGGCACCGCCAGGTCTTCGTCGTCCACGATCCGGATCTCGTCGTCCGGCGACATCGGGGTGCCCTGGCTCGTGTCGGCGCGCTCCACCGGGTCGTCGAGCCGGGTGAAGGAGAGAAAGCCCTCCGCCATGCCGAACCAGTGCGTGAGCGTGGCGCCCAGTTCCGTGCGGACCCGTTCGGCGGTCTCCGGCGGCAGCATCGCGCCCCCGACCTCGATCACCAGCCCGCTGGTGTCCACATCGAACAGTGGCGCGGTGTCCAGCCACAGGCTCAGCACGGCGGGCATGACGGTCGTCAGCCCCGGCTTCTCCGCCGCGATGAGGGGGAAGACCTCGTCCGGGCTGGGGCTCCCGGCGAGCACCACGGTGCCACCCGCCCGCAGCGCGCCGAGCACCCCTGGACAGCCCAGTGCCGCGTTGTGCCCCGCCGGGAGCGCCGCGAGGTAGGTGCTCCCGGAGCCGAAGCGCATCGCCTCGGCCGTGGCGCGAAGCTGGTAGGAGTAGTCGTCGTGAGTGCGGGGGATGAGCTTGGGCTTTCCCGTCGTACCACCGGAAAGCAGGAAGAAGGCGACCTCGTCCGGCTCCGGCGGCGGCAGCGTCCGCGGTGGCGCCGTCACGTCGGCCAGCGCGGTGAACCCGCCCGCGTTCCCGGCGATGAGCACGTGCCGCAGGGTGGGCGACTCGGCCGCGACTTCGCCGGCCAGCGCGCGGTGGTCGAACCCGTGGTGCGCATCCGGTGCCACCAGTGCGACCGCGCCGCTGGACCGCACGAGGTAGCTCAGTTCGGCGCGGCGGTGCGCCACCAGGCCGAGCACCGGGACGGCGCCGAGGCGGAACAGCGCCACGCACACCACGACGAAGTCGACGTCGTTGGGCAGGGCCACCACCACCCGTTCGCCCGGTTCGAGGCCGAGATCGGCCAGCCCGGCGGCGAGCCGGTCGGCGCGGTCGTCGAGCTCGCCGTAGGAGTAGCGGCCGTCGCCGGTCACCACCGCCGTGCGTGCCGGATCGCCCGCCGCGGGTTCCCGCAGCAGGTCGCTCAGCACGTCGCCACGCCAGTGGCCCGCGTTCCGATACCGCGTGGCCAGGTCTTCGGGCCACGGCACACACCCGGTCAACACCCGGCAGAACGTAATGACTATCTAGGTTTTCCGCAAGGGTGGCCGCCGTGCGTGAATACTTGTATCTCGGTGGACAATCACGTCGTCAGGGCCACAATCGCGTCGCCGGTATGGTGTGCGGGCCGGATCGAGGTTAAGGTTCCGAGGTCGCACGAAATGACCAGATAGCAGAACCGAGTCCCGTCGAGCGCTTCGGGGAAGGGGACGTGGATGGCGGAGCCGGTGATCGTCGCCGCGGCAAGGACCCCCTTCGGCCGCCGTGGCGGGGCGCTCGCGGGCCTGAAGGGCGTGGAGCTGTTGCGGCACGTGCTCGCGGCGGTCCTGAACCGGGCCGGGATCGACCCCGGTGAGGTCGACCAGGTCGTCGGCGGCTGCGTGACCCAGGCCGGGGAGCAGAGCCTCAACGTCACGCGCAACGCCTGGCTCTGCGCCGGATTCGACCCCGGGGTCGGCTGCTCGACGGTGGACGTGTCGTGCGGATCCGGTCAGCAGGCGAATCACCTCGTCGCCGCCCAGATCGCCGCCGGTGTGCTGGACACCGCCATCGCCTGCGGGGTCGAGTCGATGAGCCGGGTGCCGATCGGCGTCAACCTCTACCAGGGGCCCGGCCACTACAAGACCCCGGACTACCCCTGGGACGATCCGCCGAAGGCGCAGTTCGGCGGCGCGGAGCGAATCGCCAGCCGCGAGGGCGTCACCCGCGAAGAGGCCGATGCCTACGGTGTCGAGTCGCAGCGACGGGCACGGGTCGCTTGGGACGAGGGGCGATTCGACGCCGAGGTCGTGCCGATCACCGCGCCTGGCGACACGGTGGTGAGCCGCGACGAGGGATTGCGCGAGACGACGGCGGAAGGACTGGCCGCGCTGGCACCGAACGTGCCCGGCGCGGTGCACACCGCCGGGACGACCTCGCAGATCTCGGACGGCGCCGCCGCGGTCCTGTGGATGTCGCGGACGCGTGCCGACGAGCTGGGTCTTCGCCCGCTGGCCGCGCTCGACCACCAGGTGGTGACCGGCTCGGACCCGTACTTCCTGCTGGACGGGCCGCTGGTGGCGACCCGCAAGCTGCTCGACCGGGCCGGGATGGCGGCATCGGACCTCGATCTCGCCGAGGTCAACGAGGCTTTCGCCGGTGTCGTGCTGACCTGGTTGCGCCATCACGACTTCGACCGGGACGCGGTGAACGCCAACGGCGGGGCGATCGCGCTCGGGCACCCGCTCGGCGCCACCGGTGTCCGGCTGTTCGTCACCGCGGTGCACGAACTGGCGCGGCGCGACGCGGAAACCGCGCTGCTGACCATGTGCTGCGGTGGTGCGCAGGGCACCGCGTCGCTGCTGCGGCGGTTGTGAGGCCGGGATGGAACGCGACGAGTTCTACGCCGAAGCCAGGACGGACCGGACCGGACCGCTGGACGGGATCAGGGTGCTGGACGCGACCCGGGTGTGGTCGGGCCCGCAGGCGACCTGCGTGCTCGCCGATCTCGGGGCGGACGTGATCAGGATCGAGCTGCCGCACGGCAAGGACGGCGATCTGCCGCCGCGGATACCCGGCACCGGGCTGTCGTGGTTCCGGGAGACCGTCAACCGCAACAAGCGCAGCGCCGGGCTGGACCTCCGCGAGCCGTCGGGGCAGGAGGCGTTCCTCCGCCTGGTGCGCACCGCCGACGTCGTGGTGGAGAACTACCGGCGGGGCACCCTCGACCGCTGGGGTGTCGGCTACCGGGCCTGCCGCGAAGTGCGCCCCGACGTGGTGTTCGTCTCGATCACCGGCTGGGGCCAGTACGGTCCCGGCGCCGACCGGCCCGGCTACGACCCGGTGGTGCAGGCCGCCGGTGGCTGGATGTCGCTCAACGGCGAGCCGGACGGCGCCGCGATGCGGGCACCCACCTTCCTCGCCGACGAACTGGCCGGCCTGCACGGCGCGATCGGTGCGCTGGCGGCGCTGCGGCACCGGGCGGAAACCGGCGAGGGGCAGCACGTCGACGTGTCGATGCTCGACTCGCTGCTGTTCGGAAGCTGCGGCCTGCCCACCCTGGCCGCGGCGGGCGAGCCACCGCGCAGGCAGGGCAACGAAACCGATTTCGTGGTGCCCGCCAACGTCTTCGAGTGCCAGGACGGCCCGGTGTACCTCGCGGTCGCGATGAACCGGCAGTGGCGCGCGCTGGCCGCGCTCGCCGGCCGTCCGGAGCTGGCCAGTGCGCCCGGCTACGACACCGCGGCCGCGCGGCTCGCGAACCGGGAGCGGGTGAACGCGGTCGTCGCGGACTGGTGCGCCCGCCACACCGCGGGCGAGGTGACCGAACTCGCGGCCGCCTCCGGTGTCACCGCGTCCCCGGTGCGCTCGCTGGCACAGGTCGTGGCCGACCCGCACGTGCTGGCCAGGGACATGGTGCAGACCACGGTGCTGCACGACGGGGGCACGGCGCCCTTGGTCGGCCCCGCGGTGAAGTTCAGCCGGACGCCGACGCGGATTCGCGTGCCGGCGCCCGCCGTCGGCGAGCACACCGAGGAGGTACTGGGCGAAGCCGAGGACGCGACCGTCCCAGTAGGACAGATGCAGGAGGGCTCCCGTTGATGGAAAGACCGACGGCGTTGATCACCGGCGCGTCGCGGGGCATCGGCAGCGCCGTGGCCGTGCGGCTGGCCGAGGCGGGCTACGCCGTCGCGGGCTGTTCGCAGAGCCAGAGCGAGGCGGGCGCCAAGACCGAGGCCGCGGTCCGGGCACTCGGCGTGCCCTGCCACTTCGCCCGGTGCGACGTGGCGGACCTGGACGCGGTGAACGAGTTCGTGGCCGCCGCCGAGTCCTCGCTCGGCCCGGTCCGCTGCCTGGTGAACAACGCCGGGATCACCAGGGACGCGCCGCTGGTGCTGACGAGGCCGGGCGACTGGCAGCGGGTGCTGGACATCAACCTCACCGGTACCTGGAACTTCTGCTCGGTGCTCGGATTCCGCTTCCTCAAGCGCAAGGCGGGGTCGGTGGTGAACATGTCGTCGGTCGCCGGGCTGTACGGCAACACCGGGCAGACCGCCTACGCCGCGAGCAAGGCGGGGGTGATCGGGCTCAGCCGCTCGCTCACCAGGGAACTCGGCCCGCGCGGGATCAGGGTCAACGTGGTGGCACCGGGGTTCATCGAAACCGACATGACCGCGGAGCTCGGTGAGCGCCAGCGGGCCACCGCGCTCGAGCGCATCCCGCTGGGCCGGTTCGGGCAGGCGTCCGAAGTGGCCGAACTCGTCGAGTTCCTGGTGTCCGACCGGGCTTCCTACGTCACCGGGCAGGTGCTCGGCGTGGACGGGGGGATGACGCTGTGACCGCCGGAGCGACCGCGCGCTGGCACGAGGTGCCCGCACCCGCGTTCGCCGCACCCCTCGCCGCGGTGGACCGGTGGCGCGCCGAGGAGGACGGCCCGCGCACCAGGGTGGACGCCCGCCTTCTGGTACGGGGCGACGACCCGAACCTCGCAGGCCACTTCCCCGGATTTCCGATCCTGCCGGGAGTGTTCCTGCTGGAGAGCCTGGACCAGACGGTGCGGGCCGTGTTCCGCGTGATGTTCGGGGCCGGGGTGGGGCTGCGCGAAGTGACCCGGATGCGGTTCGTCGCGCCCGTCCTTCCGGGTGGGGAACTGCGCTGGGACATCCGGCTGGAGCCGGAAGGCGATGAGGGCGTCACGGCCTCCGCCAAGGCCTACCGCGGCGGGGGTGACGCGGTCGCGGCCACGTTCCTGGCCGTGTTCGGAAGGGACAGCGATGCGTGAGCGCCTCGATCACCGCGGTGTCCGCGGGAAGCTGCCGCAGCGCCATCCGCTGCTGCTGGTCGACCAGGTGGTGGAACTGCGCGCCGGGGAGTCCATCCGGACCCGCAAGGCGATCTCCGGCACCGAACCGTGCTACCGCGCGCTCCCCGACGACGCGGCGCCGGAGTCCTACGCGTACCCGCTTTCCCTGCTCGTCGAATCGCTCGGGCAGAGCGCGGCGCTCCTGTGGCTCGAAGGGCAGGGCGAGGCCGTCGACGAGTCGTCCGCGCTGCTGTTCACCGGTGCTCGCGGGCTGCGGATGCTCGGCGCCGCCTACCCGGGAGACGTCCTCGAACACACGGTGGAACTGGAAAACGTGATCGCCGAGACCGTTTTCGCCCGCGGGGTGAGCCGAGTCGGCGACCGCACGGTGCTCACCGCCGAGAGCCTCATCGCCGCCCGACGCCCGCGAACGGCGATGGGACCGCCCGACCACCAGGACCACGATCAAAGGGGTATCTGATGACACAGACAGGCAACCGGCTGGAGGACCTCCGCAAGATGGTCGCCGAGGTGCTCGAAGTGGACACCGAGGAGCTCACCGACACGGGGCACTTCGTTGACGACTACGAGGCGGATTCGTTGCGCGCCATCGAAATCCTCGCTCGTATCGAGAAGTACTTCAAAGTGGAGATACCGCAGCACGAGCTGCCGGAGCTGACCAACCTCAAGGAGGTTCACGAGGCCCTTCTCCGGCACGACCGGCAGGGCTGACGGCGGTGGCCGAGACCTGCTCCCGCGTCGTGGTGACCGGGCTGGGCCCGGTGTCGAGCATCGGCATCGGGCCCGCGGCCTTCGCCACGGGCCTGCGCGAAGGCGCTTCCGGGATATCCCCGATCACGTCCTTCGACGCGTCGGGCTTCCCGTCGAAGCAGGCGGGCGAAGTGCCCGATTTCCGGCCGGAGCGGTGGTTGCGCCGGATCGACCCGGAGGGCTGGGGTCGCTCCGGGCAGTTCGCCGCGGTGGCCGCCCGCGTCGCCGTCGAGCACGGCGGCCTCGATCTCGACCGGGTCGATCCGGAGCGGGCGCACGCCGTGCTCGGCACCACCAGCGGGGAATCGCGCGTGCTCGAATCGCTCACCGTGCAGTTCGGCATGGACGCACCGGACACAATGGACCCCCGGCTGCTCGCCCAGCTCCCGGCGGCCCGGCTCGCCCACGCGGTCAGCGAGGAACTCGGGCTGGCGGGGGAGTCCGTCACGCTCGCCACCGCTTGTTCGGCGAGCAACTACGCGCTCGGCTACGCCTACGACCTGCTCACCACGGGCGCGGCCGATGTCGTGTTCGCCGGCGGTGCGGACTCGGTCTGCCAGTGGGCACACGCGGGCTTCCACCGCCTCGGCGCGCTGACCATGGACGCCTGCTCGCCGTTCGACCGCCACCGGTCGGGGATCCTCACCGCGGAGGGCGGTGCCGTGCTGCTGCTGGAGACCTACGAACACGCCGCCGCCCGCGGTGCGACGATGCTGGCCGAAGTGCTCGGGTACGGCGCCAACTGCGACGCCAACCACCCGGTCGCACCGGACCAGCGCAGCGTCGCCGAGTGCATGCGCATCGCGCACCGCAACGCCGACGTCAAACCGTCCGATGTGGACTACATCTGCGCGCACGGCACCGGCACGCCGACCAACGACGCGGCCGAGGCGGCCGCGATCTTCGAGGTGTTCGGCCACCGGCCGCCCGCGACCAGCTCGATCAAGTCGATGATCGGGCACAGCATGGGCGCGGCGAGCGGGTTCGGCGCGATCGCCTGCACACTGGCGATCACCGAAGGGTTCCTGCCGCCGACCGTCAACTGGTCCACTCCGGACCTCGCGTTCGCCGATCTCGACCCGGTCCCCAACGTCGCGCGGCCCGCTCGGGTGCGGGTGGTGCAGAACAACGGGTTCGCCTTCGGTGGCAACAACGCCATCGTCCTGCTGGGAGCGCTGCGATGAGCGCGACGATCACCGGCTGGTCGCGGGGCTCGGTCGTGGCAGGGCCGGGCAGGGCCACGCTGGCGAGCTGGACACCAGGCCCGGTCACCGCGCTGTCGGAACGGCCGCTTCCCGCACCGGACGCGCACGCCGTCGTCGATTTCGACGTGCGGGCGGAGCTGGGACGCCGCGGCACCAGCTTCCTCGACCGCGCGACCTCGCTCGCGGTGGTGGCCTGCCGCGACGCGCTGGCGGATGCCGGGCTGGAGCCGGACGACACCAACCGCGACCGGATCGGGGTCGCGCTCGGCACCACCGTCGGCAGCTTCAAGTCGACGAGCGAGTTCAGCCTGGACAGCAAGGTCAGCGAGAAGCCGTACCTGGTCAACCCCGTGCTGTTCCCGAACACCGTGATGAACTGCGCGGCAGGCCAGGCCGCGATCCGGTTCGGCCTTCGCGGCGTCAACGCGACCGTCGCGGGTGGACCGATCGGGTTCCTCGCCGCGCTGCGCTACGCGACGAACGCGCTGGAGCGCGGGTACGCGGGCGTCATGCTGGTCGGTGCGGCCGAGGAGTTCAGCGAGCACCGCGCGTGGGCGCACGCACTGTCCACAGGGGACCCGAAGGCGGCGTCGGTCGGGGAAGCCGCCGTGGTGTTCGTGGTGGAGGCGTCGCCGACCGGCAGGGCTCCGCAGGCCGACGTGCTCGCGGTGTGCACCGGCTACGGACCCGCTGCCGCGGGCGGGCGCGATCGCGCACTGCGGTCCTGCACCCGGCGGGCGTTGCGGACCGCGGGGGTCGGCCACGACGAGATCGTCGCCGTGGTCACCGGCGAGGCGGACGAAGCCGATCTGAGCGAGTACCGGCCGGTGACCGGCGTACTCGGCAAGGAGGTGCCGCGCCTGCTGCCCAAGGTGTACTTCGGCGACTGCGGGGCGGCCACCGGCGGGCTCGGGGTCGGGCTCCTGCTCGCGGGCCACCGGGGCATCGGGCCGTCGCCGGCCGGTGCGGCGCTGGTCACCGGGTGCGACCCCGACGGAGCGGTCGCGGTGGCCGTGCTCCGGGTGGTGCGCGCGTGACCGTGCGAGTGGTGGCCAGCTCACTCCGGACCTGCTTCGGGACCGGGGACCAGACGTTCGAAGCGTTGCTGCGCGGGGAAAACGGCGTCGGGCCGCTCCGGCACGGTTCAGCGGATCGGCTCGGCGTGGAACGCGGTTACCACATCCTCGACGACGGACCGTCCCGTGCCGGTCGCTGGCTGGCGGGATGCGCCGCGGACGCGTTCGCCCGGTCGCGGGCCGATCCCGTGCGGGAGCGGGTGATCGCGATCGTCGGCACCGGTCTCGGCGAGCTCGCGGCGGTGGAGGACTGGGCGCTCGGCGGCGCGGTGCCGGATCCGGAGCATCTCCACTACGGCGGGGTGCTGCGGGCCGTACTGCCCGGTGTGACCGACGTGATCACGCTGACCGGCGCGTGCAGCGCGGGCGGCCACGCCCTCGCGCTCGCGCAGGACCTGCTCGAACTCGGCGAGGCCGACGTCGTGCTCGCGTGCGCCGTGGACGGCATGACGCGGTCCATGCTCGCGATGATCGGCAGGGTCGCCGCCGAACCCACCAGCCGGGTCCGCCCGTTCGACGCCGATCGCACGGGTGTACTCCTCGGTGAAGGCGCCGCGGCGGTCGCGCTGACCCGGACCGAGCGGCCGGGACCCGCGCTCGCTTCCGTACTGGCGACCGGGCTCTCCTGCGACGCCCGCCACGAAACCGCGCCGGACGTGGCCGGGATCGCTGAGGCGATGCGGGACGCGCTCAGCAGGGCCGCGCGGGTGGCGTCCGAAGTGGACGTCGTGGTCGCGCACGGCACGGGCACCGCGCTCAACGATCCCGTCGAAAGCGCCGCGTTGCGCGAAGTCCTGCTCGAACCGGGTGGCTCCCCCTTGGTCACCGCGGTGAAGGGCGCCGTCGGCCACCTCTCCGGCACGGCGGCGCTCGTCAACGTCGACGTCGCGATCCGCTGCCTGCGCGACGGCGTGGTTCCCGCCGTGACCGGGCTGGAGACGGTACTGCCGGAAGGCGACGGGATCCGGTTCGTCCTCGGCGGCCCGGTCGAGGCGGCACCGCGCCTGGTGCAAACCGAGGCGTTCGGCTTCGGTGGCGCCAACGCGGTCTCCTTGCTGGAGGCCGCATGATCGGCGTGACGGCGGCCAGCGTGCACCTGCCCGACACGGACCTCGGCCCGGTCTTGACCGAGCTCGCGGGACCGGGTGGGTGGCCGGAAAGCCTTGCGGGGACGGCATGTCCGCCCGAGCGGGCCGCGACGCTGCTCGGCAGGCGCGGGCTGCTGATGAAGGAACCGGCGACCCGGCTCGCGCTCTGCGCGACCCATCGGGCGCTCGGCCTCGCCCCCGGTCCGGTCCCGCCGCCGGACCGCGACCCGGGTACCGCCGTGGTGGCCGCGGTCAACCTCGGCAACGTCGAAACGGTCGCCGATCTCGCGCGCACCGTCGAGCGGGAGGGCTACCGCGCGGCGAGCCCGCTCACCGCGCCGAACGCATCGAGCAATGTCGTGGCGACCACCGTGGCCAGGTGGTTCGGCTTCGGCGGCGCGAACCTCCAGGTGTGCTCCGGGGCCATGGCCGGTGCCGACGCGCTGGTTCTCGCGGTGCTGCTGCTCCGTGCCGGGCGGGCGCGGCGGGTGGCGCTGGTCGGCGCCGAACCGGCGGACCCGGTGGCGGCGGACCTCCGCCGGGAGGGCGGAGCCGTGAACCCGCGCGCGGGCGCCGCGTGCGTGGTGCTGACCGCGTCCGGGGACGGCGTGCCACTGGAACTGAGCGACGGCGAGGACAGGGAGGCTTCGATCGTCGTCGGTCCGGCCGGAGTCGACCTCGTCGCGCGCTGGGGGGACTACTACGGCGCCCAGGACGTGGTTTCGCTCGCGCTGGCCTACCACCTGACCGCAGCGGGTGTCGCGGCGTCGGTCACCGTGCGCACCGGGGGCCGGACCGCGGTGCTGGGGGGCGCGAATGCCGGTTCATGAGCTTTCGCGGGGCGTACCGCGCGGGCCGACGGTGGTGCTCGTGCACGGCCTGGAGGCGTCGTGGGACAGCTGGCTTCCGGTGAGCGAGTTCCTCGATCCCCGCTGGCGGCTGCTGGCACTGGACCTGCCGTGGCGGGCGGGCAACGACTACGCGTGGCGGGGGCGCTCGCCGGGCCGGTTGCTGGCCGACGCACTGGCCGAAGCGGACGAGCCGCCCGCGGCCGTGGTCGCGCATTCCTTCGGCGCCAACGCGACCCTGGAACTGCTCGGGTCGAGCCGCGGTGCGGCCGGGCGTGCGGCGGCCATGCTGTGCCCGCTGTACCGGCCGCCGAAGGTCGCCGTCACCTGGGAGGTGTTCGACCGCTCCCGGCGCGCCTTCGACCGGCACGTCCGGCACGGGCTGCTGGTGCGGCTGGGGGAGCGGGCCGCGGCACTCGACCCGGAGATCGTCGAAACGATGGCGGACCGCGCGGTGGACCGGGTCGGCCCGACCGGGTTCCTGGCGGTGTTCCAGCAGTTCGTCGACAGCACCCTGCTGCCGCTGGACCGGATCGGCGTGCCGCTGTCGATCGTGGCCGGCGGCAACGATCCGACGCTGTCGGTGCGCGCCGCGCGGGAGCTCGCCGACGCCCTTCCCACGTCCACTTTGGACATCGACCAGGACTACGACCACTTCTGCCACGTCAAGTGGCCGGAGCGGGTCGCGACGGGGCTCACGAAGTTCCTCGACGCGCACATCGGACTGCCGGACGGCGGCAGGTGAGGAGACGCTGATGACGGCCTTGCACGAGGCCCCGGCCACCGTACTGCGGTGCAGGCCGCGGTTCGAGGGCGCGAACATCCGGACCTGGATCGGGTTCAAGCACTTCCTGTACCTGGTGGAGGAAGGCGTCCTCGGCTGGTTCCGCGACCGCGGCCTCGGCCCGCAGGAGCTCTACCACCGGCACGGCCTCGGGGTGGAGATCGTGGACTGCTCCGCGCAGCTGCCCGCGGTGCTGGAGGTCGACGACGAGGTGCGGGCAGAGGTCGAGCACGCTGGGGGCCGCCGGTTCGCGGTGCGGCTGGTGGCCGTGCGCGACGGCGGGGAAACGCTGGTGCTGAAGGCGAAGGTGACCGTCGCGCTGGTGTCCGAACGCGACGGCGAGGCCGCATCCGATGCCATCGCCGGGTTCGTCACCGGCACGGTGGGCGCGGGGAGCACGGTCACCGCGCCCGCCGATCGCGAGTGCCCCGGCGATCCGGTGGACCTGCTGTCGGCGGACGGCGGATTCGTGTGGGCGTGGCGCGCGCGGTACTTCCACTGCCACTACGCCGACCGGGTCCAGCACTCCGGGTACGTCCGCGCGCTCGAAGAGGTCGTCGACCGGTTCCTCGCCGATCGCGGGATTTCGGTCGGGACGCTCATGCGGGAGCGCGCGTGGATCCCGGTGGTGTCGAGGGCGCGGGTGCGGCTGGTGACGTCCGCCCTGCTGGAAGAAGTGGTCTATACCACCTTCGAGGTGGGGGACGTCCTGCGCGACACCCTGTTCGACGGCAGGATGGACTGCTACGTCCTGCGCGATGGCAGGCTCCTGCACACCGCGACGGCGAGCATCGTGCACGGGTACGCGATCGGCGCGGGGGAGCGGGCAGGGGAACTGGCCCACCTCGACCACGAGGTGGTCGCCGCGCTGACCGGAGCGAGCCGGTGAGCCCCCGGAAACCGCGCGGGCGGCCCCGCCTGTACTTCTCCTTCCGGAGCCCGTACAGCTGGCTGGCGGTGCAGCGGCTGCGTGCCGCGGTCGACGACGCCGCCACGGCCTTCGAGTGGATTCCGTACTGGGACCCGGACGAACGGACCGCCGCCGCCGTCACCGGAGCGGGCGCCGAAATCCACTACACCCAGATGAGCCGGGCGAAGCACCGGTACCTCCTGCTGGACACCAAGCGCGTCGCGACCGCCGCCGGCCTGCCGATGGCGTGGCCGATCGACGTGGACCCGTGGTGGGAGCTGCCGCACCTCGGCTGGATCTTCGCCAGCGGGCAGGGCAGGGGGCTCGCCTTCTACGACGAGGTGGTGGCGGCGCGCTGGCACCGGGGTGAGGACGTCTGCACCCCGGAGGTGCTGCGCGGGGTCGCCGAACGCGCGGGCGTCGACCCCGATCTCGCCGTCGCCGCCCCCGACCGGCCCGAGATCCGCGAAGCAGGCGTGAAGGCATTGGTTTCCGCTTACCACGACGACGTTTTCGGGATCCCCTACCTGTTGTGGGGCCGGGACCGGTTCTGGGGCCTCGACCGGGTCGACGGCTTCCTGGCGATCTGGCGCACGGCCGCGGAAGAGGGCCTCCCCGCGGTGCCCGGCCCCCGGATGGAATCCGACGCCTACGACACCGACACCGCGGGCGGCTGCGGCTGAGTTCGTCGCGCCAAAAAGGAGGAACACCGTGAGCGACCGGAGCCCCGACGAGGAACGGACCTACCGGAAGCGCAGGCTTGCCGCTTCGATGCGGTTGTTCGCCCGGTACGGCTTCGACGAAGGCGTCGGCGGGCACATGACCGTCCGCGACCCGGAACGGCCCGACCGGTTCTGGATCAACCCGCTCGGCAGGCATTTCGGGCACGTCCGCGTCCGCGACCTGCTGCTGGTGGACGGCGACGGCACCGTGGTGGCGGGCGAGGGCAGGGTCAACCAGGCCGGGTACACGATCCACGCCGAACTGCACGCGGCCTACCCGGACGTGGTTTCCGCCGTGCACACCCATTCGATCCACGGGCGCGCCTGGGCCGCACTCGGACGGCCGCTGGACCCGATCACCCAGGACGCCTGCGCGTTCTACCGGGACCACGCCGTGTTCGCCGAATACGGCGGCGTGGTGCTGGACGCGGAGGAGGGCAAGCGCATCGCGGCCACCCTCGGCGAAAACAAGGCGGTGATCCTGCGCAACCACGGGCTGCTCACCGTCGGCGGCTCACCGGCGGAGGCCGCGTGGTGGTTCATCAGCATGGAACGGTGCTGCCAGGTTCAGCTACTGGCCGAGGCGTCGGCGAGCGAACCGGTGCTGATCCCCGACGCCGAAGCCAGGTCCGCGTGGGAGTTGCTCGGCACGCCGTCGATGGGCCGCTTCAACTTCCGCCCGCTGTACGAGTGGATCGTGCGCGCCGAGCCCGATCTGCTGGAGTGAGGAGAGCGATGATCGACGTGGCACATCCGGCCACCTACGCCGACGGGGTACCGCACGCCGAGTTCCGCAGGCTGCGCGAGGCGGGCAACGTCTCGTGGGTACCCGAGCCCGCGCTGATCCGGCACAGCAGCGCCGGGCAGACCGCCGTGCGGGGCACCGGCTACTGGGCCGTCGTCGGGCACCCCGAGGTCGTCGAGGTGGCCAGGCTGCCCGAGGCGTACTCGTCCGCGGCCAAGGGCGCGTTCCTGGTGGATCCCCGCACCAAGGCGGATCTGCGCACCGCGCGGCAGCTACTGGTGAACATGGACGCGCCCGAGCACGCGCGCATCCGGAAGCTGGTGACCTCGGTCTTCACCCCAAAGGCGATCGGCGGGCTCGCGGACTCGGTCCGCGGGCACGCCGCGAACCTGGTGGAAAAGGTGGTGGCGGCGCCCGAATTCGACGTGGTCACCGATTTCGCCGCCGAGCTGCCGCTGCTGGTGCTCACCGATCTGCTCGGCATGCCGAAGGAGGACCGGCACCTGCTCTACCGCTGGGGGAACCAGCTCGTGGGTTTCGACGATCCCGAGTACGGCGGCGGTGACGTCGAGGCGTACCGCCGCACGTTCGTCGAGGCCTTCCAGTACGCCTTGGGCAAACGCGCCGAAGCGGTGCGCTCGCCGCGGGACGACCTGATGAGCAAGCTGGCCAACGCCGAACTGGACGGACACCCGCTCGCCGACCGCGAGTTCTGCCAGTTCTGGTTGTTGCTCGTGGTGGCAGGAAACGAAACGACGCGCCATCTGCTCGCGGGCAGCATCCGGGCGCTGGCCGACCACCCCGCGCAACGGGACGCGCTCGCCGCCGACCCGTCGATGCTGCCGACCGCGGTCGAAGAACTCCTGCGGTGGGTCACCCCCATCATGCAGTTCCGGCGCACCGCCACCAGGGACCTGGTCCTCGGCGGCCGGAAGATCGCGGCAGGCGACAAGGTGGTGCTCTACTACACCTCCGCCAACCGGGACGAGCGGGTGTTCACCGATCCGGACCGGCTGGACCTCGCCAGGGCCGTCAACCCGCACCTCGCGTTCGGGATCGGCCCGCACTTCTGCCTCGGCACGCACCTCGCCAGGCTGGAGGCGACGGCCGCGCTGTCCGGACTGGCACCGCACCTGCACCGCCTCCGGATCGCGGAACCCGTGGTGCGGATGGAATCCAACTTCGTGAACGGGATCAAGTCGTTGCCGGCCAGGTGGCTGGCGGGCTGAGGAGTGTGCAAAGTGGACATCGGCTTCGCACCGGAGGACGAACGGTTCCGCGCGGAGTTCCGGGACTGGCTCAGCACGGCGGTTCCCGCGCAGTGGCGCGATCCCGGTTTCTGGAGCCGGATCGACGCCGACGAGGGGTTCGCACTGCGTCGTGAATGGGACGCGGCGAAGGCGGCCGCCGGATGGTCCGGTGTGGACTGGCCCGTCGAGTACGGCGGGCGCGGCGGGACCGCGGTCCAGCGGGCGATCCACGACGACGAGCTGGTGCGGGCGGCGGCGCCGAAACCGGTCAACACGATCGCGGCGAAGTTCCTCGGGCCGACGCTTCTGCTGCTGGGAACCGAACAGCAGAAGCGGGAGCTGCTGCGCCCGATCCTGCGGTGCGAACGGATCTGGTGCCAGGGCTTTTCCGAGCCGGAGGCGGGCAGCGACCTCGCGGGGATCCGCTGCCGCGCGGTCCTCGACGGTGCCGACTACGTTCTCAACGGCCAGAAGACCTGGACCACCGGCGTGCTGCGGGCGGACTGGGTCTTCCTGCTCGCGCGCACCGATCCGGACGCGGGACGGCACGGCGGGCTGACCTTCCTGCTGGTGGACCTGGCCACCCCCGGGATCGAGCGCAGGCCGATCCGCCAGCTTCCCGGCGGGTCCGACTTCGGCGAGCTGTTCTTCACCGACGCGCGGGTGCCCGCTACCCAGGTCGTCGGCACGCCAGGGGACGGGTGGCGGGTCGCGCTGACCCTGCTCGCCCACGAACGCGGCGGGTCCACTCTCGGTCAGTACCGCGCGCTGCGCCAAGAATGGGACGCCGTGGCATTGGCGTGCGGCCGGTTGCGGCGCGGGACCGCGCCGGTGGCCGATGATCCGCAGAGCAGGCAGCGCCTCGCGGGTTCCCTCGTCGACATCGAACTGCTCCGGCTGCACGCCTACCACGTGCTGACCCAGGTGGAGCAGGGCCGGGAACTCGGGCACGGGGCCTCGGTCACCAAGCTCCACCACGGCACGACCCGCCGCGCGTTGAGCGACACCTGGGCCGAGGTACTCGGCGCGGCGCACCAGGTGAGCGCGCCGGTGCCGGGACTGGACCTGGAGCCGCTCCGCACCGCCATGCTGCACGCGCGCTCGGACACCATCTGGGGCGGCTCCGCCGAAATCCAGCGCACCGTCATCGCCCAGCGCGTGCTGGGACTGCCGAAGGAGCGCGAAGACCGATGAGGTTCGAACCCTCTCCCGAACACCGCGCGCTCGGCGAAGCGGCCCGCGCGCTCGTTGACGACCTCGGCCCGGACGAACTGCGAAGCGGGTACGAAGACCCCGACGCGTTTCCCTGGACCTTGTGGGACGCCGGGGCGAAGCAGGGCTGGCTGGCTACCCTCGCGCCGGTCGAGCACGGTGGCCTCGGTGGGGATCTGGTGGGTGCCGCGATGCTCGCCCGCGCGCTCGGTGGCGGGCTCGCGCCGGGTCCGCTGGTGCCGACCCTGCTCGTCGGCGAAGTGCTGCGGTTGTGCGGAAACCCAACCCAGCAAGCGGAATGGCTGCCCGCGCTGACTCGCGGTGACCTGGTGGGCGCGCTGTCGGTGAGCGCGGATTGGGCAGCGCCCGACCCGGTGCGGGTCGAGGTGAACGACGGGTGGCTGACCGGACCGTGCGGAATGGTCGAGTACGCCACCGCGGCCGATCTGCTCGCGGTGGCGTGCACCGACGACACGATCCGCCTGGTGCGCCTGTCCGGGACGCGGGGGATCGAGGTGGAACCGCTCGACGCGATGGACGGCACCACCCGGCTCACCATGGTCACGCTGACCGGGGTGGCGGCCGATCGCCTCCCGAAGCGCGATGGCGCAAGGGAAGAGCTGCTCGCGCGCGGTGCCGTGCTCACCGCGGCCGAGCTGGTCGGGGTGGCCGAACGGGCGGTGTCCTCGACGGTGGCGCACCTGCGGTCGCGGCGGCAGTTCGGCCGTCCGCTCGGCGGTTTCCAGGCGCTCGGGCACCGGCTCGCCGACCTGTGGACCGGCGTGGTGCTGGCGGGGCACGGCGTGCTCTACGCGGCGCACGCGCTGGACGAAGGACTGCCGGACCGCGACCTGATGGTGTCGGTGGCCAAGGCGAAGGCCGCCGACGTCGCGACCGCGGCCACCGCCACGATGATCCAGTACCACGGCGCGCTCGGCTTCACCTGGGAGCACGAATCGCACCTGTTGTTCAAGCGGGCGCACCGGCAGGCGGCGCAGTACGGCGACACGCGGTGGCACCGCGAGCGCATCGCCGCGCTGACCCTCGACGGGGTGCGCTGACGACCGCCGGGGCCCGCGGTGAACGGCAAGCACGACTTTCGGAGCTGCCCACGACGGGATCGGGGTCGCTAACCTTTGTGGTCTAGACCTCTCATGAGAGGAACCTGCCATGAGGATTGCACGCTCCGCCGTCAAAGTGGCGGCCATGACCTTCACGCTCTGCGCGGCCACCGCGTTCACCGCGGTTCCCGCGTTCGCACACGGTTCGATGGGCAAGCCGGTCAGCAGGATCTACCAGTGCTTCCAGGAGGGACCGGAGGAGCCCCAGTCGGCTGCCTGCAAGGCGGCCGTCGCGGTCGGGGACAGCTGGCCGCTGTACGACTGGGACGAGGTCAACATCGGTGACGCGGACGGCCACAGCCGCGACATCATCCCCGACGGCAAGCTCTGCAGCGCCGGCCGCGACAAGTACAAGGGACTCGACCTGCCGCGAGCCGACTGGCCCGCGACCACGATGCCCAGCAGCGGCGCGTACACCTTCCAGTACCAGCTGACCGCCGCGCACGAAGGCACCTTCGAGCTGTACGTCACCAAGAGCGGCTACGACCCGACCAAGCCGCTCAAGTGGTCCGATCTCGAAGACACCCCGTTCTACAAGCAGGACAACCCGCCGATCGTCGGGCGCAACTACCAGCTCAAGGCCACGCTGCCCGGCGGGCACACCGGGCGGCACCTGATCTACTCCATCTGGCAGCGCCACTGGCCGGATTCGGCCGAGGCCTTCTACTCCTGCTCGGACGTGCTGTTCCGCTGATCGAGCTATCGCGAACGGACCGAAAGGACCACGAGCTATTCTCAGGAGCGTTCCATGAGAAGCACCAGGATCGTGCTGTGCGCCCTGCTCTTCGCCGGTGCCACCGGTGTGCTGCCCGCTGCCGCTTCGCCGGGCAGGACCGCGTTCACGGTGTCCAGCACCGCCTTCGCCGACGGGGGACACATCCCCAAAGTCCACGAGTGCACCAGCGGCGGCGGCACTGACCCCGCCAAGAAGAACGAGTCCCCGCCACTGGCCTGGTCGGGTGCTCCGGCCGCGGCCAAGAGCTACGCGCTCGTCATGCGGGATCTCGACAACGCCAACCTCATCCACTGGGTCATCTACGACATCCCGGTGAGCGCGAGTTCGTTGCCCCAGAACGTCGAACACGCCTACCGGCCCGCGGTTCCGGCAGGCGCGAGGCAGATCTACTACCGGGGAAGCGCGAGCCTCTACGGTTACCAGGGACCTTGCTCGCCGTCCACGGTGAACACCTACGAGTTCGTCGTCCACGCGCTCGACCGGGCGTCGCTGACCACCCTGAATTCCAGCTCGTCGACGCAGACCGCGGCCAGGGCGATCACCGCGGCCTCGCTTGGCTCGGCCAGGATCAGCGGCGAGTCGTAGCCCTACCGTCCCGACGCGCGCTTTCCGGGCGAGCAAGCGGAAAGCAGGGCCTTCCCGAGCGGAAGGCCCTGCTTTCGCGGTGCGGTCACGCCAAATGGTGCTCCCGGAGCAGCTCGGCGACCTGGAAGGCCAGTTCGATCGACTGGCTCGCGTTGAGCCGCGGGTCGCACGCCGTTTCGTAGCGCGTGCCGAGATGGGTGTCGAGCACCTCGTCCGCGCCACCGAGGCATTCGGTGACGTCGTCGCCGGTCAGTTCCAGGTGGATGCCACCGGGGTGGACGCCTTCCGCGCGGTGCGCGGCGAAGAACCCGGCGATCTCGGCGGTGATGTCCGTCAGCCGCCTGGTCTTGTACCCGCTCTTCGAGACGAAAGTGTTGCCGTGCATGGGATCGCAGGCCCATACCGGCAGGTGGCCGGTGGACCGCACGGCCCGCAGCAGCGGCGGCAGCAGCTCGTCGACGCGGTCGGCGCCGAGGCGGGTGATGAGCACCAGCCTGCCCGGCACGAAGTCAGGGTCGAGCCGGTCGCACAGCGCGCGCAGCTCGTCGGCGGTGGTCGACGGGCCGACCTTGACCCCGATCGGGTTGGCGATGCCGGAAAGGAACTCCACGTGCGCGCCGTCGAGCCGGCGCGTGCGGTCGCCGACCCAGAGCAGGTGCGCGCTGGTGTCGAACCAGCTCCCGGTCACCGCATCGAACCGGGTCAGCGCCTGTTCGTATTCCGGTAGCAGCGCTTCGTGCGAGGTGAACAGCTGGACCTGGTGCAGCGCCTGCAATCCACCGGTCTGGACGCCGCAGCCCGCCATGAACCGCAGCGCCCAGGTGATCGCGTCGGCGGCGGCCTCGTAGTCGCGCCCGGCCGGGCTGGCCATGACGAACTCCTGGTTCCAGGCATGCACCTGGTGGAGGTCCCCGAACCCGCCCTGGGTCAGTGCGCGCAGCACGTTCAGCGTGGCGGAGGCGTGGTGGTAGGCGCGTCTCATCCGGTCCGCGTCGGGGATCCGCGCTTCGGCGGTGGGCTCGGGACCGTTCACGATGTCGCCACGGAACACCGGCAGCTCCACCCCGTCCACGACCTCGGTGGGCCTGCTCCGCGGTTTGGCGAACTGACCGCCGATCCGGCCCACCTTGACCACCGGCAGACCGGAGCCGTAGGTGAGCAGGATGGCCAGTTGCAGGATCACCCTCAGCTTGCGGCGCACGCCCTGTTCGGTGCACGAGCGGAAGGTCTCCGCGCAGTCACCGGCCTGCAGCAGGAACGACCGTCCAGTCGCGACGGACGCGAGCTGGTGCTGGAGGGACCCGATCTCGGCCGGCAGCACCAGCGGCGGCTGGAGCGCGATGTCTTCGGCCACCGCGAGCACGGCCGCGGGATCGGGCCAGTCCGGTTGCTGGTCGATGGGCAGGCCGCGCCAGGAATCGGGCCGCCATGCCGTCGGCGCGCGATGCGCGGCCCGCGGGACGAGTTCGGGTGCCAGTGTCATCCGCATGCTGAAAGCAGCTCCTTCACCGGGGCTCCGTGGTCCGGCCCCCTGTTCGCTCTGCTGGACGGTGGCGCTGCCGCCGACGGCGGCGTGACCGCGCAGCGCGGTCGGCCGGTCACTCCGCCCGCGGCGGAGCTACCCGCCGCGCGGGCTGACGAGGTCCGGAAAAGCCGGCTTTCGCGTGACGGCATGCGGAAGTTTCCGGCCGGCCCAGCCTAGGATCGGCCGCCTCGGCGGCGCCAGCACGTTCAGCAGCCGCGGAAATGCGCTGCGTCCGGGCCATCGCGCCGCGCTGAACTGCGACATTCGACGCTGGCATCAGCCTGTTGCCGGTTCGGGGGTCGGCCTGCCACTGTATGTCTGCCGGTTCCGGCCGGCTCACCGACTGGGGGTGACGATGCGCGGACCGACCGTGCTCGACTTGTTCGCAGCGCAGGCTTCCCGCACTCCGCACAACGTCGCGGTGCGATACCGGGAGGCGAGCCTGACCTTCGCGGAGCTGGACCTCGGGTCCGCGAGGCTGGCGCGTCGGCTGGCCGAAGGCGGTGCCGGGCCGGGAAAAGCGGTGGCGCTGCACCTGGAACGCGGGCCCGCGATGGTGCTCGGCCTGCTCGCCGTGCTCCGGACCGGTGCCGCCGCCGTGCCGCTGGACCCCGCCTATCCGGCCGAGCGGCTGCGCTGGACGCTGGAGGACTCGGGTGCCCGGCTGGTGGTCTCGGATTCGGTGCTGCCAGGCGGTTTCGGGGGCCGCACGGTCGTCGAGGTCGAGGTCGAGGTCGAGGGTGCGGGCGCGGTTCCGGGGGAGCCACTGCCGGAACGCCGGGTCGATCCGGCGTCCCTCGCCTACATCGTGTACACCTCGGGATCGACCGGGCCGCCCAAGGGCGTGGCCGTCGAACACCGCCAGCTGGCCCAGACCTGTGCGGCCTGGGAGGAGCTGTACCGGCTGCGTGCGCGCCCGCCACGGTTCGTGTCCGTCACCGGTTTCGCCACCGATCTGTTCATCGCCGACTTCGCCCGATCCGTGCTGCCGGGCGGGACACTGATCCTCGCGCCACGGGAGGCGATCACCGATCCCGCGTCGCTGCTCGAACTCGTCGAGCGCACCGGCGGAACGGCGCTGGAAATGCTGCCGTCACTGGCGAAAGCACTCGGCCGCGAAGCCGCGCGGCGCGGTGGCGCGTTGCCGCTGGAGCTGCTGTCGATCGGCTCCGAAGCGTGGCCGGTGGAGGACGGCAGGGAACTGCTGGGGCTGCTGGGCGGGCGCACCGAGCTGGTGAACGCCTACGGCACCACGGAGACCACGGTGGACTCGTGCGTGTTCCGCCTTGAGCGGGGCGCGGCGGAGGACTGGCGCGACGCCGCGTCGGTGCCCATCGGCCGCCCCGTCCCGGGAACCACCGTGCACGTACTGGACGATCGGCTGGCACCGGCCGCGGTCGGCGAGCTGTACATCGGCGGTGACGCCGTCGCACGCGGCTACCACGGGCGCCCCGGCCTGACCGCGTCCCGTTTCGTCGCCGATCCGGTCGTGCCGGGGCGGAGGATGTACCGCACCGGGGATCTGGTGCGGTGGCGGGCGGACGGTCCGCTCGAACACCTCGGCCGCGCGGACGATCAGCTCAAGATCCGGGGTTTCCGCATCGAGCCCGCGGAGATCGAACGGGTGCTGGCGCGCCATCCCGCGGTGGACCGGGCCGTGGTGGCCGCGCCCGCGGAACCGGGCCGCCGAAGACTCGTCGGGTACTTCGTCCCCGCCGGCGCGGAAAGACCCGCGGCGGAAGAACTTCGCGGCTTCCTCGCCGCCAGGCTGCCCGAGCACCTGGTCCCGACCGCGTTCGTCGCGCTGGACCGGTTCCCGGTGCTGCCAGGGGGCAAGGTCGACCGCAGGGCACTCCCGGCGCCGCCGCGCACGGCCGACGGTGCCGCACCCCGGACCGAGGCGGAACGGGTGCTCGCCGACATCTGGCGCGAAGTGCTCGAAGTGGACCGGGTCGGGATCGACGACAACTTCTTCGACCTCGGCGGGGATTCGATTCTCGGCATCCAGGTCGCCGCGCTGGCCAAGGCGCGCCTGGGGCTGGGGTGGCCGTATCGTGCCCTGTTCGACCGGCCGACGGTGGCTGAGCTCGCGGCGTTGCCGGTACTGGCCGAGCCCGCGGCGGCGGTCCGCGTCGGCGGCACGGGGGACCGATTCCCCCTGTCGTTGGCGCAGCGCAGGTTGTGGTTCCTCCACACGCACGCGCCCGGCGCCGACTACAACCTCGGGAAAGCGCTGCGGTTGAGCGGGGAACTGGATCTCGGTGCGCTGCGGTCGGCGTTGACGACACTCGTGACGCGCCACGAAATCCTCCGCACGAGCTTCCCCGTGGACCGGGACGAACCGGTTCAGCTCGTGCGTCCGCCCGCGCCGGTCGATCTCGAACCGGTCGACCTCCCTGGCGGCCCCGGTCAACGCGCCGCGCTCGACGCACTGCTGCACAACGAGGCGCGCGTCGTGTTCGACCTGGCGGAAGGGCCGCCGTTGCGGCTGGTGCTGGCCGCACTGGGGCCGCGGGAGCATCTGCTGGTGTGGACCATGCACCACATCCTGACCGACGACTGGACCACCGAGATCCTGCTCTCCGAGCTGGCGGAGAACTACCGCGCGGCGGTCTCGGGCGGCCCGTCCCGGTTGACACCGCTGCCCGCGCGGTACGCCGATTTCGCGCGCTGGCAACGGGAACGCCTCACCCCTGAAGTCTCCGAACGGCAGCTGTCCTTCTGGCGCGCCCAGCTCGCCGGACTGCGGCCCTTCGAACTCCCGGCGGATCGGCCCCGGCCCGCACGCCGCTCGTCCGAGGGCGCGGTGCACCAGATCCAGCTCCCGCCCGAGGTGACCGCGCGACTGGCCGAGTTCGCCAGGACGCGGCGGGTCAGCCTGTTCACCGTCCTGATCACCGCCTGCCAGCTGGTGCACTCCCGGGTCGCTGGGCACCCCGACGTGGCGATCGGCACCGTGGCATCGGGGCGGGAGCAGGCCGAGTTCGCCGACGTGGCGGGCTTCTTCGCCGGGACGCTCGTGCTCAGGTCCACTGTGGACGAGGAGCTGAGCTTCACCGGGCTGCTGGCGCGGGTGCGGGAAACCGTGCTGGAGGCGATGGGCCACGCGGACGTGCCGTTCGAACAGGTCGTCAGCGCGCTGGCCCCGAAGCGGGATCTCGCCGGTCCGCCGCTGGTGCGGACCATGGTGGTGATGCAGAACGCGCCGGCCAGGCCCCGCGAGTTCCCCGGACTGTCCGTCGAGGAGCTGGACCTGCCGCTGAGCACCGCGAACTTCGACCTCACCACCGAGTTCCGGCTGATCGGCGAAAGCCTGCGGGTGCTGTACAACTACAGCACCGAACTCTACGACGAAAGCAGCATCGCCCGGCTGGCGCGGCAGCTTTCCGAAGTGCTCTCCGCGGTCACCGACGAGCCCGACCGTCCACTGCGGACGATGCCGCTGACGGGATTCGGTGCCGAAGAGGCCGTTGTCGCACCGTCGCTGCCGGTGGCGCCGGTCCTGTTCGCCGAAGTGGCCCGGCGCCACCGCGCGGAGATCGCCCTGGTGGCCGGTGCTGCCGAGCTGAGCTACGCGGAACTCGCCGAGCGGGTCGAACGGCTCGCCGACCGCCTCGCCGAACGCGGGGTGGGGCCCGAGACGCTGGTGGGCGTTTGCCTGCCCCGCGGCGTGGAGCTGATCATGAGCCTGCTCGC
The DNA here is from genome assembly GCF_039529815.1 of Amycolatopsis minnesotensis. NCBI lineage: Bacteria > Bacillati > Actinomycetota > Actinomycetes > Pseudonocardiales > Pseudonocardiaceae > Amycolatopsis > Amycolatopsis minnesotensis. The sequence goes on from NZ_BAAANN010000008.1 coordinate 182,793, forward strand.
GGTGCTCCGGGCGGGCGGGGTGCTGGTGCCGATCGACCCGGGGCACCCGCGGGACCGCATCGCCTTCGCGCTGGCCGATTCCGGGGCGGCACTGGTGCTTTCGGACGCGGCTGGGGCAGACCTGCTCCCTGATGGCGCACCGGTGATCCGGGTCGACGGTGATCACCCGAACGCGCCGCGTCGCCGAGAAGTCGTGCCACATCGGGAGAATCTGGCCTATGTCGAATACACATCGGGATCGACCGGGGCACCGAAAGCGGTGATGGTGCGGCACGGCTCGCTGGCCAACAGCGTCGCCGACGCGCGTTCCACGCTCGATATCGGGCCCGGCGCGCGCGTGCTGCTGCATTCGCCCATCACCTTCGACGGCGGGCTGTGGCAGGCACTGCTGCCGTTGCTGTCCGGCGGGACGGTCTGCCTGAGCGAGGCGGGGGAGCGGGACGGCACGCTGACGCTGGCCGAGCAGATCCGCCGGGATCGCGTCACGGTGGTCGCACTGCCGCCCGCGTTGCTGTCCACAGTGGAACCGGACTCCGTTCCCGGCCTCGCGCTGGTGCTCGCGGGCGGCGATCTCTGCCCGGCTGACCTCGCCAGGAAGTGGTTGCGGTACAGCGCGTTCGGCAATCTCTACGGACCAGCCGAAACCACGCTGACCGCGACCGCGCTCGTGCTGCCCAGAGCCGCGGACCCCGGTTCGCGCGCCTCGATGCCGATCGGCAGGGCGATCGGCGGCAATCGGACGTACGTGCTCGACCGGTACCTGCGGCCGGTGCCGCCGGGTGTCGACGGCGAACTGTACCTGGGCGGCGCGGGAGTGGGCAGGGGATACCTCGGGCGGCCGGGCCTGACCGCGAGCCGGTTCGTCGCCGACCCGTTCGGCGTCGCCGGTGGTCTGCTGTACCGCACCGGCGACCTGGTCCGCGGGCTCGACGACGGCACGCTGGAGTTCCGGGGCCGCGTCGATCGCCAGGTGAAGACGCGCGGGTTCCGGGTGGAGCCCGCCGAGGTCGAGGCGGCGCTGTGCCGGCACGACCTGGTCGCCGCGGCGGCGGTGCTCGCCGATCCGGGCGGCCGGTTGACCGCCTACGTGGTGCCGGAGGCGGGCGGCGCGCAGCCGACGGCCGAGGTCTTGCGGCAGCACACCGCGCGGGTGCTGCCGGGATTCATGGTGCCCTCGGTGTTCGTCACCGTCGGCGAACTGCCCCTGACCGTGAACGGAAAGCTCGACCTGTCGGCACTGCCCGCCCCGGACGCGCGGCCCGCCACCGGATATCGCGCGCCGCGCACGGGAGCCGAGTCCGTGCTCGCCGCGGTGTTCGGCGAGGTGCTCGAAGTGGACCGGGTCGGGATCGACGACAACTTCTTCGAACTGGGCGGTGACTCGATTCTCAGCATCCGGGTGGCCACGAGCGCGAGCCGGGCCGGCCTGCGGCTCACCTCCCGGGAGGTGTTCGAGCGGCAGACCGTCGCCGAGCTGGCCACCGGCCTGGTCGTCGCGAGCGCCACGGAACCCGCCGAACCGGGTCCGGTGCCGGGTGCGGTGGAACTGACGCCGATCCAGCGGTGGTTCCTCGACACCTTCACCGTCCACCCCGGACAGTGCACGATGTCCCGGTTCCTCGAACTCGCGCCGGGAGTCGATCGGGACGTCGTGCGCACGGCGATCGACGCACTGGTCGAGCACCACGACGCGCTGCGGATCCGGCTCACCGAGCAGGACGGTTCGTGGCACCAGTGGCTGCCCGCGGCCGAGCCGGGAGTGGTGTTCCGCGCCAGCGACCTGTCCGGAGTGGACGATCCGGAGCCGGAGCTCGGCCGCCGCGTGGCCGCCGCCCGCGCGGAGCTCGATCTCGCCGAAGGGCCGCTGTTCCTCGCCGACTACTTCGAACTCGGTGGCACCCGGCCGCCGCGGCTGCTGCTGACCGTGCACCACTTCGTGGTCGACGGCGTCTCCTGGCGGATCCTGCTGGAGGACCTCCGCGCCGCCTGCGCGCAGGCGGCTTCCGGTGCGGCCGTTGACCTGGGACGGAGAACCACGTCGTTCCAGCAGTGGTCCCGGCTGCTTCGCGACCAGGTGGCGTCGGGCGCACTCGACCACGAGCTGCCGTACTGGACCCGGGTGCACGAACGCACCGCGCCGCCGCTGCCGGTGGACGGCTCCGGCCGGGACGAGCCCACCCGCACCCTGACCGTCCGGCTGACCGGAGCCGAAACCACGGCGCTGCTCCGCCAGGTGCCCGGCGTCTACCGTACGCAGGCCAACGACGTGCTGCTGAGCGCGTTGTCGGTGACCGTCGCCGGCTGGACCGGCCACGACCGGGTGCTGGTGAACCTGGAGGGCCACGGCCGGGAACAACTGCCCGGCCTGGCGGATCCGTCCAGGACCGTCGGCTGGTTCACCACCCAGTTCCCGGTGGCGCTCGACCTGCCCGAGGCCAGGGACTGGCGGTCGGTGCTGCGGTCGGTCAAGGAGCAGCTTCGGGAGATCCCCGGCCGCGGGCACGGGTACGACGCGCTGCGCTACCTGTCCGGCACCGAGGCGCTCGACGGCGGGCACCGGGCGGAGATCAACTTCAACTACCTCGGCCGGTTCGCCGACTCGGCCAACGAGCTGTACCTCCGTGAACTGCCGGTCGCCGACGGCCCCCATCCCGAAGACGTGCAGCCGTTCCCGCTCGAGGTCACCGCGGTGGTCGTGGCCGGGGAACTGGTCCTGCACTGGGACTATTCGCCCGGCGCACTGGCGGAACCGACCGTCCGCCGGCTCGCCGAGAACACCGCGGGCGCGCTGCGGGCGATCATCGAGCACTGCCTCGCCGACGGCGCGGGCGGCCGCACGCCCTCGGACTTCCCGATGGCCGGTCTCGACCAGTCCGCAGTTGACCTCCTCGTCGGTGACGGGCGTGCGGTGGAGGACGTCCACCGGCTCACCCCGATGCAGGCGGGCATGCTGTTCCACACCCTCGCCAACGCGCGCGAGGACGTCTACGCCCGCCGGATCGGCATGATCGTCGAGGGTGTGTCCGATTTGGACGCGTTCGTCAGTGCGTGGCAACGGGTCGTGGCTGCCGCGCCCGCGCTGCGCACCACGGTGCACTGGGCCGGGCTGCCCGAGCCCGTGCAGGTGGTGCACCGCGCCGCGCCGGTGCCGGTGACCCGCTACGACTGGCGCGGGATCTCGACCGCGCAGCGCCAGGAACTGGTGCGGCGCATGGGGGAGCGGGAGGAGATCGACCTCACCGCCGCCCCACCCACCCGTCTCGTGGTGGCGCGCTTGCCTCGCGGCCGGGTGCAGGTCCTGCTGACCACGCACCACCTGTTCATCGACGGCTGGAGCGTCGCCCGGTTGCTGTCCGATGTCGCCGCCGCGACGGTGGCCTTGAACCGGGGCGAGTCGCCGGTTCTGCCGCCGCAGCAGCCGTTCCGGGCCTATTGCGACTGGCTTTCGGCCCAGGACCACGAGCGCGCGGCGGCGTACTGGCGCGAGGTGCTGGCGGGGGTGCGCGAGCCCACCCCGCTGCCGTTCGACCGGCGGCCCGCGCCGGGGCATCGCACCCGCCGGTCCGGCACAAGGGCACTGCGGCTGACCGAGGACCAGACCACCGCACTGCGGGACTTCGCCCGCCACCACCGGCTCACGGTGAACACCCTCGTCCAGGCCGCGTGGGCGCTGCTGCTGTCCCGGCACAGCGGGAAGGCGGACGTGCTCTTCGGCACCACCGTTTCGGTCCGCCCCGCCGACCTGCACGGGGTCGAGACGATCTTCGGCCCGTTGATCAACACGATCCCGGTACGGCTCACCGTCGATCCGGGTGCCTCCGTGCTGAGCTGGCTCTCGGAGATCCAGAACCGACAGCTCGACGCCCGCGCGCACGACTTCTACCCGGCCTCGCGGCACCAGGAACTCACCGAGATCCCCGTCGGCGTGAACCTGTTCGACAGCACGATCGCGTTCGAAAACTACGCCGGTGACCCGTTCGCGGTGACCGAGGGCGGACCGCGGGTGGTGGAGCTGGACGGCGACGACGCGACCAACTTCGCGCTCGGGCTGGTCGTGCTGCCGGGGCAGGCGCTGTGCTTCGAACTGGTCTACGACGCGGAGCTGTTCGACGACGTGACGGCGCAGCGGCTGACCGCGCGCCTGGCCACGGCGTTGTCCTCGATGGTCGCCGGGCCGCACCGGTCCCTGGACTCGGTGCGGATCCTGCCGCGGGAGGAGTTCGACCTGCTGGAGAGCTGGGGGCGTTCGCCGGTGGAGCCCGCCCGGCCGCGAACCGTCGCCGAACTGTTCGCCGACCAGGCGCACCGGGCACCGGACGCGGTGGCGGCGGTGTCGGCCGGCACCGAACTCACCTACCGGCAGCTCGCCGAACGCTCCGGCAGGCTGGCCCACCGGCTCGGCGCGCTGGGAATCGGCGCCGAGTCCGTGGTGGGCCTCTGCCTCGACCGCGGCCTGGACTCGATCACCGCGATGCTGGCCGTGGCCAAGGCCGGTGGCGCCTTCCTGCCACTGGATCCCGCACATCCGCCGGAACGCCTGCGCTGGCTGACCGGGGACGCGGGCGCGGCCTTGGTGCTCACCGACCGGAACTCGGCTGGCCGGTTCTCGCCGGACGCGGCGCCGGAACTCCGGGTGGACGAGCTGCGGCTGGACAGCGGACCGGTGCTCAGCCGCCCGGCCCGGCTCGGCGACGCCGCCTACCTGAGCTACACCTCGGGCACCACCGGCAGGCCCAAGGGCGTGGTGGTGACCCACCACGGCCTTGCCGCCCTCGCCGCCACGCTTTCCAGGAAGGTCGGCGTCGGCAGGCGCAGCCGGGTGCTGCACTGGCTTTCCCCCGCCTTCGACGCTTCGATCTTCGAACTGCTCGCCGGGCTGTTCACCGGGGCGACGCAAGTGGTGGCGCCGCGGGGAATCGCGGTGAGCGGGTTGGCGGAGGTGGTGATCGCGGGCGGGGTGACCCATCTGGTGGCGCCACCGTCGGTGCTGGCCGCGCTGCCGGTGGGGCCGTGGCCGGTGGCGATCACGGTGATCTGCGGTGGCGAGGCGTTCCCGCCGGGGCTGGTGGCCCGCTGGTCGGACGGGCGCCGGTTGTTCAACGCCTACGGCCCGACCGAGGCCACCATCTGCGCCACCATCGGCCCCCCGCTGTCCGAAGTGGACATTCCGCCGATCGGGGCGCCGGTCGACGGGATGGTGGTGCGCCTCCTGGACCCGGCCCTGCGGCCGGTGCCGGTGGGCGCGGTGGGGGAGATCTACCTCGGCGGCCCGGGGCTCGCCCGCGGGTACCACGGCAAGCCAGGGGCGACCGCGGCGAGCTTCGTGCCCGATGTCTTCGGCGCGCCGGGCGGCGCCGCGGCCTCCGCGCGGCTCTACCGCACGGGTGACCTGGCGCGCTGGTCCGCGGACGGCGCGTTGCACTTCCTCGGCCGCGCGGACGCCCAGGTGAAGGTGCGCGGGGTGCGGATCGAGCCGGGCGAGGTCGAAGCGGCGCTGCTGCGGCATCCGGAAGTCCGGGAGGCGGCGGTGACCGCTTCCGGCGAGGGGGCGGAGCGGCGGCTGGTGGCTTCGATCGTGCCGCGGGGACGTCCCGGCCCGTCGGCGAGCGAACTCCGGGAGCACCTCGCGTCGATCCTGCCTCCACAGCTGCTGCCTGCCGAGTTCGGCACGCTCGACCGGATGCCGTTGACCACGCGGGGAAAGCTGGACCGGACGGCGTTGCCCGGTGCGGGCGTCGTGCCCGGCGGGGGATACCTGGCTCCCCGTACCGACAGCGAACGACTGGTGGCGCGGGCGTGGGCCGCCGTCCTCGGCCGCGAGGAGATCGGGGTCAGGGAGAGGTTCTTCGAGGCCGGCGGTTCCTCGCTGACGCTGGTCCGGCTGGCAGGCGAGTTCGCCAGGCTCGGCCGGTCCGAGCTGCCGGTGGCGGTCCTGCTCGACCATCCGACCATCGAGGCGATGGCGAAGCAGGTCGGCCGGGCGGAACGGCCTGCCGTGGACCACGAACTGTGAGGCGGGGATGAACCTAGAGCCGATAGCCGTCATCGGGGCGGCGTTCGCGTTGCCGGGCGGCCTCCGCACCTTCGACGCGTTGCACAGCGCGCTGTCCGAGGGGATCGACGCGGTCCGTCCCCCGGCGCCGGACCGCGTCGTGCACGCCGGTGGAGAGTCCGATGTGGACTACCTGCCGCTCGGCTACCTGGACCGGGTGGACCTGTTCGACCACCGGTTCTTCGGCCTCTCCCGAGGGGAGAGCGAGCTGATGGACCCGCACCAGCGGATCAGCCTGGAGCTGGTGCACGAGGCGCTGGAGCACGCCGGGTACGCGCCGGCCTGCCTGCGCGGCTCGGACACCGCGGTGATCGTGAGCGCGCCCAACCCCTCCTACGCCGGTCTGTACGCGGGTGAGGACGCCCGGCAGATCCTGGGTTCGCTCCCGGCCGCCGCGGCGGCCAGGATCTCCCACCTCTTCGACTTCACCGGTCCGGCGCTAGTGGTGGACACCGCGTGCAGCGGCAGCCTGAACGCGGTGGCGTTGGCCGTTGCCCAGCTCCGCACCGGGCGGGCGGAGCTGGCCGTCTGCGGCGGGTTCAGCGTCGAGTCGGTGCTGGCGCCCGAGCAGAACCACGACCCGCTGCCGGGAGTCATTTCCGGATCGGGGGTGTGCCGCCCGTTCGACGCGGCCGCGGATGGCACGGTCGGGGGCGAGGGCGGCGGGTTCGTCGTGCTGAAGCGGCTTTCGGCGGCAGCCGCCGACCAGGACAACGTGCTCGCGGTGCTCCGGGGCATCGCGGTCAACCACAACGGCGCTCGCGCGGTGGGCATGAGCGCGCCGAGTTCGTCCGCCCAGGCGGAGGTGATCGGGGCGGCGCACCGGGAAGCGGGCATCGGCCCCGGGGAGATCGGCTACGTCGAGGCGCACGGTTCGGGCACGCCGCTCGGTGACGTCGTCGAGGTGGCCGGGCTGGCGGAGGCGTTCCCGGCCGGCCCGCCCGCGATCGGCTCGGTGAAGGGCAACCTCGGCCATCTCGACCACGCCGCCGGGATCGCCGGTCTGCTGAAGGTGATCTGCGCGCTGCGCCACGGAACGCGGTACCCCACCGTGCACTTCGACCGGCCCAACCCGTCGTTCTCGGCACCGGTCGTGGTGGACGCCGAACCGGTGGACTGGGAAGGGCCACGGCTGGCCGGGCTCAGCTCGTTCGGGCTCACCGGGACGAACGTGCACGCGGTGGTGGAACAGGCGCCCGCCCGCCGGGCTGTCGCCGACGACGCGATGCCCCGGCTGGTCACCGTTTCCGCGAAAACCCCGGCGGCACTGGGCGAATACCTGCGGGCGCTGGCCGGTTTCACCGAAGGGACGGAGCACGCGCTGGCCCAGATCGCGGCGGTGCTCAACGAGGGACGTGACGATCATCCCTATCGCCGCGCCTTCGTGGTACGCGACGTCGCCGAACTGACCGCGGCGTTGCGGCAGGCGACGCCGCCCGAGCAGCCGTCACCCGTGGAAACGCCGGTGGTGCTGCTGTTCTCCGGGGACGGCGAGCACTGGACGCGTCAGCTCGAACTGCACGAGCTGGTGCGATCACTCGGCCTCGACGACACGAGAATGGTCGGCAGCGGCACCGGCAACCTCGCGGTGCGGCTGGCGCGGGGCCGGATCACGCGTGCCGAGGCCGAGGCGGCGGCCGCGGGGCTGTCGCCGGAGGTCGACGCCGAGGGCCTGCGCCGTGCGGTGCGCGGGTTCGTCGCCGACGGCGCGGTGGTGCTGGAAATGGGAGAGGACGGCATCCTCTCCCGAGAGATCGCGGCGCTGGAACCGGGCCTGCCGATCGTGCGCCTGCTCGCGGGCGACGGGCCGCTGAGCGCGGTCGCCGAACTCTACGAACTCGGGGCCGGCATCGACTGGTCCGCCCAGTACGCGGACGGCAGGCCACCGCGGATCGAGGCGCCGACCTACCCGTTCGAACCGGTTTCGTGCTGGGTCCCGCGCGCCGGAGCCGGCGGGACGCCGCGTCCGGCGGGCGAGAACCTGGAACAGGCCGTCGCGGCGATCTGGACCAGGGTGCTCAAGGCCACCGGCATCGGCCCGGACTCCGACTACTTCGAACTCGGGGGCACCTCGATCGCCGGGATCACCCTGATCCGCGAGTTCGAAGCCGAGCTCGGAGTCCGGCTCGGCTTCACCGAGCTGTACGAGCACCGCACCGTCCGCGCCCTCGCGGCGCTGATCGCCGGGCGCCAGGCCGCTGGCCCCGAGGACTGGTCCATACCGGTGCTGCCGCGCGGCGGCGCACTGCCGATCTCGGTCAACCAGGAGCAGCTCTGGTACCTCGACCAGCTCGCGCCGGGAACGCCGCTCTACAACATCCCCACCGATCTGCGGTACCGCGGCAGGCTGGACCGCGAGGCGCTGCGCGGTGCGTTCGCCGATCTGGCCGCCCGGCACGAGATCATGCGGACCAGGATCGTGGCCGACGAGAACGGCCGCCCGCACGCGCTCGCCGATGTGTCCACTGTGGAGCTTCGGATCGTGGACCTGACCTCGGCCGGTGAAGCGGATTTACCGGAGGCCGTGCGGCGAGAGGCAGCCGAGCCGTTCGACCTCGCCACCGGGCCGCTGGTGCGCGCCGTGCTCTTCGCCATGGGGGAGCACGACCACCAGCTGCTGTGCACCTGGCACCACATCGCGTTCGACGGCTGGTCGCCACGGGTCTTCCTGCGCGATCTCACCGAGTTCTACGCCGCGCGGGTGGCGGGCAGGGCGGCGGTGCTGCCGGAGCTGCCCGTGCAGTACCCGGACTTCGCGGGCTGGCAGCGCACCTGGCTCGACGACGGCCGCCGTGCGCGGGCACTGGACTTCTGGCGGGCGCGGCTGGCCGGCCTGCCGCGCCGGGAGCTGCCGCTCGACCGGCCCCGGCCCGCGGTCGAATCCCATGCCGGTGCCTTCCTCGAATTCACGGTGGGGCACGAGCAGGCGGAGCGGCTGCGCGAGTTCAGCGCGACGGCGGGGGTGACCACGTTCGTCACCATGCTGGCCCTGTTCGACACCGTCCTGCACCTGTGGGCCGGGCACGAGGACGTGGTGGTCGGCGCGGCCACGACCGGCCGGGTGAACCCGGTGACCCACGAGCTGATCGGCTACTTCAACAACCTGCTGCCGTTCCGCACCCGGCTCGACGGCCGCCCCGGCTTCCGGGAGCTGGTCCGGCGGTGCGCCGAAACCGTGGCGGGCGTGCTGGACCACGAGGAGCTGCCCTTCGCCGACATAGTGGCGGATCTGAGCCCGGAGCGGGACCCGTCCCGCCACCCGTTGTTCACCGTGGCCTACACCCACCAGAACACCCGCACCCACCCCGCCGATCTGCCGGGCCTGGTGGTCTCCGCACCGGAGGAGGGCGGCTTCGGCGTCGCCGGCGGCACGGCGAAGTTCGACCTCACCCTCGGACTGTCCGATCAGGACGGTGGCCCGATGCGGTGCTACCTGGAGTACGCCACCGACCTGTTCGACGAGTCCACCATGCTCGCGGTCTCGGCGCTGTACCAGGAGATCGCCGGCGAGGTGCTGGCGCACCCCGACCGCCCGCTGGACGAGCTGGCGCGCGGAGACGATCGGCTGGTCCCCGATCTGGTGCTGGCGCACGCCACGCGTCAGCCGGAGCGGCCCGCGGTGGTCGACGGCGACCGCGTCCACACCTATCGCGAGATCCTCGTCGCGGCGGCGGCGCTGTCGAGGCGGTTGATCGCGGCGGGCGCCGGACCGGAGGTCGCGGTGCCGGTGGTCGTCGGCCGCGGCGCCGAGCTCGTCATCGCCTGGCTCGGCGTGCTTGGCGCGGGTGCCGCCTTCGCCCCGATCGATCCGGCCGTGCCCACGGCGAGGCGGAACGGGATCATCGAGTCGCTCGACCCGCCGGTGGTGGTAGCCGACCTCGCGATCGACGCGGGCGGCCGTCCGGTGCTCACCCCCGATGACGCCACCGACGGACCGCCGGTGTTCGCGGGCGGCGCGACCCGCGGCGGCCTCGCCTACGTGGCGCACACCTCCGGATCCACCGGACGGCCGCACGGCTGCGACGTCGAGCACGGCAGCCTGCTGAACCTGCTGCACTGGTACGGCAGGGAAACCCGGCTGTCCACAGCGGACCACGTGGCGCAGTTCTACGCACCCGGCTTCGACGGCGCGATCCTCGAAGTGCTGTCGGCGCTCGTGCACGGCGCCACCGTCCACTTCGTCCACGACGTGTTGAGCACCCCCGCCGAGCTGGCTCGCTCGCTCCGCGAGGACGGCATCTCCGTGGCGGCGATGCCCACCGCGCTGGCGGAACTGCTGATCGCCGAACGGCCGCACCTGCCCGCGCTCCGGGTGCTCTCGGCCGGTGGCGACCGGTTGCGGACGCGGCCACCCGCCGGAGCCGGGTACCGGATGCTGAACCTCTACGGCCCGACCGAGTGCACGGTGGTGTCCCTGCGCGGGCCGGTGGCCGCGGACGGCGCGGAACTGCCCGATCTCGGCCATCCCATCACCGGGACCACCGCCTACGTGCTCGGCCCTCGCGGGGAACGGGTGGCGCCGGGGGTGCTCGGGGAGCTGTACCTCGGCGGCGTCTCGCTGAGCCGCGGCTATCGCGGCCTGCCGGGGCTGACCGCCGCCCGGTTCGTCGCGGACCCGTTCGGCGCGGCGGGCGCCCGGATGTACCGCAGCGGTGATCTCGCCTCGGTTCGTCCCGATGGCACCATCGCCTTTCACGGCCGTGCGGACCAGCAGCTTTCCCTCCGGGGGCACCGGGTGGAACCGGCCGAGGTGGAACGCGTGCTGACGGCCCAGCGCGGCGTGCGGGAGGCGGTGGTGGTCGCCGAACGCGACACCGCCGTGCCGCGGCTGATCGCGCACGTGGCCGGTGAGCAGCTTCCGGACGAGGCGGTCCTGCTCGCGGCACTCGGCGCGCAACTGCCGTCCTACCTGGTGCCCGCCCGGATCGTGCCGCACCGGGTGCTGCCGAGAACGGTCAACGGAAAGCTCGAGCGCGCCATGATCGACGGTGAAAGGGGAGACTCGATGAGCACGGACACCGAACGGGTGCTCGGCGGGATCTGGGCCGAGCTCCTCGGCCGCGATTCCATCGGCCCGGACGAGGACTTCTTCCGGATCGGCGGTGATTCCATCCTGAGCGTCGGCGTCGCGGCGCGGGCGGCACGGGCCGGGATCACGATCAGCGCGCAGGACGTGCTGCGCCACCCGACCCTGCGGAAACTGGCCGAGGCGGCGTCTCCTGCCGCGCCGCCGGTGACCACTGTGGACAGCGGGCCGGTCCCGCTCACCCCGCTCATGCTCGACGTGCTGGACGCGGTCGAGACCTCCTCGCCCGGTGCACCCGACTTCGTGGTGGCCGAGGTGCTGGAGACCGCTCCCGGCACCGGTGTGGACCGGCTGCGGGCCGCGTTCGCCGAGCTGATCCGGGTGCACGAGCCGTTGCGGTACCGCTTCCGCCGGAACCGGCTCGGCTGGCGGATCGAACCAGGCGAGCCGCCGCACGAGTCCATTGTGGACAGTACCGTGCTGCCCCCGATGACCGAGGACGAAGAACTGGCGCTGCTCGGCGCGGACGTGGACGAGCTGGCCCGTGACGTCGACCTCGGGCGCGGGCCGCTGCTGCGCGCCCGCTACTACGACCGGGGTGCCAGCCGGACCGGGCTGATCTTGCTGGTACTGCACCACTTCGTGCACGACGAGATCTCCACCGTGCCGCTGCTGGAGGACCTCAACGGGGCGCTGACCGGGAACGGGGACACGGCCGTGCGGCCCGCGGCGTGGCGGGACTGGACGGGGGTGCTGACCGGGCTGGCGCAGAGCGACGAACTCGCGGGCGAACTCGGCTACTGGACGAGCGTGCTGCGCCGCGGCGCGGCGGAGGTGCTTCCCGAGAGCGTCGGAGGCGAAGCGGGCACGGTCAGCAGGGTGGTGCCGGGCGAACGGCTGGCGGCACTGCTCTCGACGGCCGGTCCGGTCAGCCGGGAGGCCGCGCTGTGCGCGGTGGCCTGTGGCTGGTCCCGCTGGCGCGGCGAGCCCGGCGCCTACCTGTCCACCGTCGGCCACGGCGCCCCGACCCCGTTCCGGCCGGGGGACCGGTCGCGCTCGGTCGGCTGGTTCACCAACCTGTTCCCGGTGCACCTGCCGGTGGACCCCGCCACGAACGCGGCGGAAGCGCTGCCGGAAACCACCCAGGTGCTTCGCTCGGTGCCGAACGACGGCGTCGGCTACGGCGTGCTGCGCCGGTTCAGCCCGCCGACGCCCCCGGTGCGGGAGCTCCGCGCGCTGACCGAGCCGATGGTGCTGGTCGAGCACAAGACCAGCGGGCTGAACCCGATCCGGCTCGGCGGGCCGGTGTCGATCCGGTCGGCGCCGATCCCGCTACGACTGCCGTCCCTGCTGGAACTCCGTCCGCTGATCATCGCCACCGGGGTGGTCGACGGGCGGACCGAGATCCATCTCGTGCACAGCGGGCGGTTCAGCGCGAAGGAGGTCGACGTGCTCGCCGACCGGCTGGCCGAGGCGTTCGCGGAACTGGAAGCGGGCAGGTGACGGCACCGCTGGCGATCCGCGCGACAGCGGACTTCCTGCCCGAGCGGCTCGCCGAGCTCGCCGAACTGCCGGAACTCGCCGAGCTGCCGGAGGACCGGCGGCAGGCCTGCCGGGACCTTGGCATCGACCGGATTCGCGCGGACCCGAGGTACGACGCGGTGGAACTGGCGGCGAGCGCGGCCAGGACGGTGCTCGCCGAGACCGGGGCGTCGCCAGGTGCCCTCCTGGTGATCGGCTCGCGCGCGCCGGAGCGGCTGATGAGCTCGGAGGCCACCAGGCTCCAGGCGCTGCTCGGCCTCACCGACGCGCTCACCTTCTCGGTCGGGGGCCTCGGCTGCGTCTCCATCACCCCCGCGCTGCTCGTCGCGCGTGGGCTGCTGGCAGCGGACCCGGGGCTCGGGGACGTGCTGGTGGTGCACGGCAGCAAACCGCCGACGCCGCGGCGGTACCGGCATCCGGTCACCGTGAGCGGCGACGGCGGGCAGGCGGTGCTGCTGTCCAGGACCGGCCCGGTGCGGGTGCTCGACATCGCGCAGGCCACCAACGGCGCCTACTGGAACCTGTACACAGTGGACTTCCGCGATCGCGCGCAGGCGGACTGGAGCGAGGAGTGCGCGGATCTACGGCGGTACTCCTTCACCCTCGCGATGGAAGGGCGGACGCGCCTGCGCGAGCTGTACCACGAGCTGCTCGCCAGGAACGGGATGACCGCCGCCGACGTCACCTGTCACGTCAGCCAGAACCTGTCGGCCGGTGCGCTCCGGTTCACCGAGGACGCGCTCGGCATCCGGCTCGCGGCCGCCTGCGCGAGCAACCTCGCGTCCTACGGCCACCTCGGCCCGAACGACGTCCTGCTCAACCTGTACACCGCCATCGCCAACGGCGAACTGCCGGAGGGGTCGCGCGCGGTGGTGTTCAACGCCAGCCCGGTCGCGGCCTGGAGCCTGCTGCTCGTCGAGCACGGTGGCACCGAACCGGAAACGCACTACCTGTAGGAGGAACGGATGCAGACCGAGGTTCCGGCCGAGGACGTGCGTGCCCAGTTGCTGGAGTTCGTCACCTCGCTGGTCAGTACCGAGCTCGGCCCGGACGAGGACTACTTCGCGCAGGGGCTGATCAGCTCGCTGGTGGCGCTCGAGCTGGTGACCTTCGTGGAGCACCGGTTCGGCCTCACCGTCGACGTGGCCGATCTCGACCTCGACAACTTCCGCACGGTGAACCGGCTGACCGGTTTCGTGCTCGCGAAGACGGCGGGCTGAGGTGGACCCGGGAGAGTTCGACGCCGCGGGCTGGGACGAACGCGGCGTGCTGCCGGTGGAGGTGCGCGAAGCCGTGGCGCGCGCGGGATGGCTCGGTACCGACATCCCCGTGGACCACGGCGGCAAGGGCCACTCGCAACGGGAGCTGGGCGAGCTGTGCGCCGAGATCGGGGCGGTGTGCGGCTCGGTCCGCGCGCTGCTCACCGTGCAGGGCATGGTGTCCGCCGCGATCGCCCGCTGGGGGACCGCGGCGCAACGGGCGGCCTGGCTGCCCGCGCTCGCGACCGGGGACCGGCTCGCCGGGTTCGCCGCGACCGAAACGGGTGCCGGTACCGAACTGTCCGCTGTGGACACCCGGTTCGAGCGGGACGGCGGCGTGCTCACCGTGACGGGCGGGAAGCGCTGGATCACCTTCGGCCAGGAGGCGACGGTGTTCCTCGTGCTCGGCAAGCTCGAAGGCAAGCTGACCACCGTGCTCGTCGAGGCGGATCGCGCCGGGGTGACCACCGAACCGGTGCGCGGGCAGCTCGGCCTGCGTGCCGCGATGATCGCGCACGTGGGGTTCGACGGTGTGCGGGTACCGGCGGAGAACTTGCTCGCACCGCCCGGTTTCGGACTGTCGCAAGTGGTCACCACCGCGCTCGACCACGGCCGCTTCACCGTCGCTTGGGGCTGCGCCGGAATGGCCGCCGCCTGCGTGGACGACGCGGCAGGGCACACCGCACGGCGCCGTCAGGGCGGGGTCCCGCTGGCCGCGCACGAGCTGGTGCGCTCGATGCTGGCCAGGATGGCGGTGGACGCCACCGCCGCGCGGCAGCTGTGCGTCGCCGCGGCCGATGCCCGTGACGCGAAGGAACCCGGCGCGATCGCCGCCACGGTCATGGCGAAGTACGCCGCCGCGCGGGCGGCCGCTTCGGCGAGCCAGGACGCCGTGCAGCTGCTCGGGTCCGCCGGGTGCGCGCCGGACAGCCGTGCCGGCCGGTTCTTCCGCGACGCCAAGGTCATGCAGATCATCGAAGGCTCGGACCAGGTGTCCGAGCTGCACATCGCCGATCACCTGCTGCGGCGGTACCGAACGGGGGAGAGCGCATGACCGAACCGGTCAAATGCCTGGTCTGGGATCTCGACGACACCCTGTGGCAAGGGGTGGTACTGGAAGGCGACGAGGCGGTGCCGTTCCCCCCGGCCGTCACCACGCTGCGGGAGCTGGACCGACGCGGCATCCTGCACGCCGTTGCCAGCCGTGGTGACCACGCGACGGCCGTCGAGCACCTGAAGCGGCTGGGGCTGCACGACCTGTTCATCGCGGTGGAGATCGGCTGGGGTGCCAAATCCGCTTCGGTCCGCCGCGTCGCGGGCCTGCTGAACCTCGGCCTGGACAGCTTCGCCTTCATCGACAACGACCCGGTCGAACGAGCCGAGGTCCTCGCGGCGCTGCCGGGGGTTCGGGCGTACGCCGCCGAGGAAGCGGGCTCGCTCCTGGACCGGGCGGAGTTCCAGCCGGTGACGCGTACCGCGGAATCGGCCCAGCGGCGGCAGCTTTACCAGGTGGAAGCGGGCAGGCGCGCGGCAGAGCAGGCGCATGACGGCACCGCGCCGGAATTCCTCGCCTCGCTCGATCTCACCATGGCGATCCGGCGGGCCACCCCGGTCGATCTGGCCAGGGCGCACGAACTGACCGTGCGCACCCACCAGCTCAACACGACCGGCCGCACCTATGCCGAGGACGAACTGCTGCGGCTGTCCACATCGGACCGCCACGAGGTGCTGGTCGCCGAGCTCACCGACCGGTTCGGCCCGTACGGGATCATCGGGCTGGCACTGACCGAGCGCGATGCCACGGCCACCACGATCAAGCTGCTGCTCACCTCCTGCCGGGTCGCCTCCCGCGGTGCTGGCACGGCACTGATCGAGCAGGTCGTGCGCCGCTCACTGGCCGCGGGCCTGCGCCCGATGGCGGAGTTCGTGCCCACCGAGGTCAACCGGATCATGCTGGTCACCCTGCGGTTCACCGGGTTCGAGGTGGAGCACGACACCGGAGACGGGCTGCTGCTGGCGCACCGCGGCGAGCCGGTCTCGCGATCCGGGCACATCCGGGTGCGCGCCGAAGCACTGCACTGACCGGGATACAGGGAGGAATCCGAGATGGAGAACCACGCGGTGCTCGGTGGCGGCACGATGGGCTGCGGCGTCGCGCAGTGCCTCGCCGCGGCCGGGCACACCGTGACGGTGTTCGAACCGGACGCCGCCGCGCGGGAAGCCGGGCCGGACCGGGTGCGCGCCGGGGCGCGCCTGGCGAAGATGCTGCGCCGCGACGGCCCCGGCCCGGACGAGGTGCTGGGCCGCATCCGCTGGACCGGCCGCTGGGACGAGCTGGACTCGCCGGAGTTCGTGCTCGAATGCGTGCCGGAACGCCTGCCCGTCAAGGAGGAGGTGCTGCGCGCCGCCGACGAGCACAGCGCACCCGGCACCGTGCTCGCCTCCTGCACCTCGGCGATCCCGATCGACCACTTGGCGGGCTGGCTCGGTGATCCGAGCCGGATGATCGGCACGCACTTCATGAACCCGGCCCCGCTCAAGGACACCGTCGAGGTGGCCAGCGGGCCCCGCACCTCCTCGGACACCTTGCGGCGCACCACGGAACTGCTCGGCAGCCTCGGCAAGAAGGCCATCGTGGTGGGGGACGGGCCGGGGTTCGTCTCCAACCGGGTGCTGATGCTCACCGTCAACGAGGCGGCCACCGTGGTGCACCAGGGCACCGCCGACGCGGCCACCGTGGACGCGGTGTTCCAGCAGTGCTTCGGGCACAGGATGGGCCCGCTACGCACCGCCGACCTGATCGGGCTCGACACCATCGTCGACACCCTGGTGGTGCTACGGGAGTTCACCGGTGACCCGCGGTTCGAACCGAGCCCGCTGCTGGCCGAGCTGGTCGCCGCAGGGCACCTCGGGGAGAAGAGCGGGCGCGGATTCCACCTCGCCGCGCGGGGCCGCGTTCCTTCCTGATCGGCTCGGTGCTTCTGGACCAGGCGGACGAGGTCGGCGGGTGGAGAGGTGGCCCGAAGGTGCCCTCCAGGACATCGGGAGCATTCTCAACCCACGAACCTGGGCTGAGCGCGTGACACAAGTGAAGTGTATAACGCCCTATACGGCTCGGCTTTGTTGAATACTCACACCTTCCGTCACCTGCGTTCACCACCAAAAACGCTCCGGAGGGGGCTGGCCCAGTCGTCACCAGTGCTGGCTCCTGAGCACCTCATCCGGTCGCCGGAGAAGGAGCCGGTTGCCCGCACGTCCTGGATGCCAGGTGCGCAAGGGCACACTTCCCTTGTCGCCGTAACGAAACCAGGGGCGGGCCTTGACGGTGCGAGAGCGGTCGTTGGAGGGTGGATTCCCGGTCCCTCCGAGAGAAAGCAGGGCAATGCGCGAAAACGGTTCTGCAAGAAAAGCGGCTGGTTTGAAACGTCGTTCCCTGAGTCGTTTTTTCGGACTTGTGACAACGATGTCACTGGCCGCTGTGGCGCTTTCCGGGCCGGTGTCCGCTGGTGCGAGCGAGCCCAAGGAAGAGTGGAACACCGTATTCCAGGACAATTTCGACGGCGCGGCGGGCAGTCGCCTGAACGAGAGGAACTGGCTCTACGACAAGGGAACGGGTTACCCCGGCGGCGCCGCGAACTGGGGCACCGGTGAGATCGAGGTCGCCACGGACTCCACGGAGAACGTCTATCAGGACGGCAGTGGTCATATGGTGATCAAGCCGATCCGGGATTCCGCCGGCAAGTGGACCTCGGGCAGGGTCGAAACCCAGCGCACCGACTTCGGCGCACCGGCTGGCGGGCAGATGGAGCTGAGCGCGTCCATTCAGCAGCCGAACCCGGAAAAGGGGCTCGGTTATTGGCCCGCGTTCTGGGCGATGGGTGCCGACGCGCGCCCGGCGAATGCCACCAACTGGCCGAGTATCGGCGAGATCGACATCATGGAGGACGTCAACGCGCTGAGCAAGCATTCCACGACGTTCCACTGCGGACAGTGGGCGGGCGAGTGCCACGACCCGGACGGCATCACCAGCGATCTGCAAGCCTGCGAGGGCTGTCAGACCGGTTTCCACACGTATTCGGTGATCGTGGACCGGCGTGACGCCGCGGCCGAGGAACTGCGCTTCTACCTCGACGGCAAGCAGAGCTACGCCGTCAAACAGAACCAGGTGTCGGACGCGACCTGGAAGGCGGCCGTCGACCACGGGTTCTTCGCCATCTTCGACGTCGCGATCGGCGGTTCGTACCCGAACAAGGTCTGCGGCTGCACCTCGCCGTCCCCGGACATCACCTCCGGTGCCGGGATGAGCGTGGACTCGTTCACGGTGAAGGTGAGCAACAGCTAGCCGCGAAGCCGGAAAAGCCCGTTCCGCGCCCGAGCCGGCGCGGAGCGGGCCTCTTTCCTGCGTCGGCGACGTGAAGGCAGAGGCGAATTCCCTTCCGTGCGCACTCCGTCAACAGGAGCGCGGCGCAGCGCAAGACCCCCGGGGCCCGGCTCGGAGAGGATGCCCTCGTCCGTCCACCGCCGCGGTCCTGGGAGGAACGTCATGGACGCTGAACGGGATTCGGGGCTGCTGAGGGCGGACGCGCTCGGCACGGCAGGGGTGGTGTTCCTCGTGCTGGCGGCGGTCGCGCCGTTGACCGGGATCGTGGTCATCGCTTCGCTGGGGATCGCGCTGGGTAGCGGCGGCGGGATGCCGGGCGCGTTCGTGATCGCGTCGGCGATCCTGATCCTGTTCGGCATCGGCTACGCCCAGATGAGCCGGATCGTCACCGGTGCAGGCGGGTTTTCCGTCTACGTGTCGCGGGCGATGGGACGGCCGCTGGGGCTGGTCGCCGCGTTCGTCGCGGTGCTCGGCTACAACTGCTTCGTCGCGGGCGCGCTGGGAACGAGCGGGTTCTTCACCGCGAACGTCGTCGAACAGGTCTTCGGCGCCAAGACGCCGTGGCAGCTCTGGAGCCTGCTTTCCGCGGTGGCGGTGTTCCTGCTCGGCCGCCGCGGCGTCGAAGTGAGCGCGAAGGTGCTCGGCGTTTCGCTGGTCCTCGAGGTGGCGATCCTGCTAGTGCTCGATTTCGCGGTGCTGTTCCGCACCGGTCTGAGCGCGCGCGCGTTCTCGCCGGGCGTGGTGTTCGGCGGGTCGACCGGGATCGCGTTCCTGTTCGCGTTCAACGCCTTCGTCGGGTTCGAGGCCACCGGGTTGTTCAGCGAGGAGGCGCGGCGGCCCGCGCGCACGATTCCCCGCGCCACCTACATCGCGATCCTGCTCATCGGGTGCTTCGCCGCGTTCACCACCTGGGCGATCGTCAGCGCGCTCGGCGTCGAGAACGCCGGGCAGGCGGGACGGGACCACTTGGCGACGGGTGATCTGGTGTTCAGCGTCGCGCGGACCCACCTCGGCACCTTCCTGCTGGACGTGATGATGCTGCTGCTGGTGGTCAGCCTCTTCGCCGCGCTGCTCGCCCTGCACAACTCGGCCACGCGCTACCTGTTCGCGCTCGGGCGTTCGCGGGTCCTGCCCGCTGTGCTCGGCCGGACCCGGCCCGCGAGCGGGGCGCCCTACGTCGCCAGCGCGGTGCAGATCGGGTTCGCGGTCGTGGTCGCCGCCGGGTACGCGATCGCGGGGCTCGACCCGCTCGCCGACCTCACCGCGAGCATGACCGGTATCGGCACGCTCGGGATCATCGCGCTGCAGGCGATGGCCGGGATCGCCGTCGTGGTCTTCTTCCGGCGCCGCGGTGACCCCAGGATCTGGAAGACGGCGATCGCGCCGGGGCTCGGCGGGATCTGCCTGATCGGGGTGACCGTGCTGGCGATCGCGAACTTCCCCACCCTCGCCGGCTCGGCGGCACCGGTCATCGCGTTGCTGCCGTGGCTGCTGGTGGTGGCGCTGGTGGCAGGGCTCGGCGTGGCCGCGTGGCTCCGCCGGTCGAAACCCGAGGTCTACCAAGGACTTCCGTCCTTCGACCAGGACAAGCCGGGTAGCCCGGTCTGATCAGTCCGGCGGGCTCTGGCCGGTGTCCCTTGCGGACAACGTGGTGTCCACAAAGGCCTGTGTCGCGGCGGTGACCGGTCCTGCCCGGTGCACGAGCCACTGCGGCAGGCGTTCCGGGGGATCGAAGCGGTGGACGTCGGCACCGGCGCGGCGCGCGAGATCGGCCCAGCCGTCCGGCATCAGCCCGGCGCCGATGCCCTTGAGCACCATCGGCAGCACCACGCTCCGGTCGCCGACCTCGGCCACGATCGTCATGTCACCGACGGTCCCGGCGAGCCGGTCGAACAGGGCCCTGACCGCGGTCTGGGGCTGGGGCACCACGAACCGCATGCCGCGCAGGGCCTCCGGCGGCACCACCGGCCCGGCGCCGGGCAGTGCGCCCGGCGGCACCACGAGCAGGAACTCCTCGTCCCGCAGGTGGTGCGCGACGAGGCCGTTGCCGGCCGGGCGCTCCCTGCTCCCGCAGACGCCGACCTCGCACCGCCCCTGCAGGACCATCGTCACCACCTCGGCCGCGGACTGCGCGGACGACGTGCTCACCGTGACGCCGGGATGGTGCTCCCGCAGGTCGGCGATGATGCTGGTGGTCGGTTCGAGCGCGGACGAGGAGGTCGCCGCGACGTCGACCCTGCCGACCGCGCCCTCGGCGGCCGACCGCGCCGCGGTGCGCAGTGCCGCGAGATCGCGCAGCACCAGCCTTGCCCGGTCCACGAGCAGCTCCCCGGCGCTGCTCAGCACGGCGTTGCGGCCGACCCGGTGGAACAGCGTGACGCCCAGTTCGCGCTCGAGGTTGCCGATCGCCCTGGACAGCGAAGGCTGCGCGACGTGCAGCGACCGGGCGGCGTGGGTGAAACCGCCGCGCTCGACGATCTCGACGAAGTACTCGAGCTGGCGACGTTCCACGGGTGGCGCTCCTGATCGATAGCGACTGGCTATCGAAATGGTGTCACAGATGTCTTTGACGTCGTCGTGGGCGAGGCGTTTACTCCCTCCATATCGCTCGAACGGGAGGACCAGGTTGTTCACCACGCGGCCGACCCTGCAAGGCACCTTCGGCATGGTTTCGTCCACCCACTGGCTGGCCTCCTCGGCCGCGATGGCGGTGCTGGAGGACGGCGGCAACGCCTTCGACGCCGCGGTCGCCGCCGGGTTCGTGCTGCACGTGGTCGAACCGCACCTCAACGGCCCCGGCGGTGACCTGCCGATCATCCTGGCTCCCGCGGGCGGCGCGCCCAAGGTCCTTTGTGGACAGGGCCCGGCGCCTGCCGGTGCCACCACGGGGCACTACCGCTCGCTCGGCCTGGACCTGGTGCCCGGCACCGGCCCGCTCGCCGCCGCCGTCCCCGGCGCCTTCGACGCCTGGATGCTCCTGCTGCGCGACCACGGGACAAAGCCGTTGTCGGACGTGCTGAAGTACGCCATCGGATACGCCGAAGACGGCGCCCCCGCCGTCGAACGGATCGGGGCCGCTGTGGCGGCGGTCCAGGAACTGTTCGAGACCGAGTGGACCACCTCGGCCGAGGTCTACCTCCGTGACGGTAAGCCGCCCGCTCCCGGCGCGCTGCTGAAGAATCCGGCGCTGGCGGCGACCTGGCGCCGCCTGATCAGCGAGGCCGAGGCGGCGGGGCAGGGCCGGGAGGCGCAGATCGACGCGGCACGCCGCGTGTGGCGCGAAGGCTTCATCGCCGAGGCGCTGGCCGAATTCGCCGCACTGCCCACAATGGACACTTCGGGTGAACGACACGCGGGCACCCTCGACGGTGCCGACCTGGCCGCGTTCTCCGCGACCTACGAAGACCCCGCGACGCACACCTGGAACGGCTGGACGGTGGCGAAACCGGGACCGTGGAGCCAGGGCCCGGTCTTCCTGCAGCAGCTCGCTCTACTCCCCGGGGACCTCGACCACACCGCGCCGGGCTACGTGCACACCCTCGTCGAAGGCACGAAGCTGGCGATGGCCGACCGGGAGGCCTGGTACGGCGACAGCGGCGACGTCGCGCTGGATACCTTGCTGGGCAAGGAGTACAACGACGCACGGCGTGCGCTGATCGGGGAACGAGCCGCGCTGGAACTGCGTCCGGGCGTGCTCAGTGGACGGGAGCCGCGCTTGAGCGAGCACGCCAGGCGGGTCGCCGAAGGCGTCCCGACCGAGCGGCCGCACGCCGGGGCGGGAGAGCCGACGGTCGCCATGGACGGCGCCACCCGCGGCGACACCTGCCACCTCGACGTCGTCGACCGGTGGGGCAACATGGTCGCGGCCACGCCGAGCGGCGGCTGGCTCCAGTCGAACCCGGTGGTGCCGGAGCTCGGCTTCCCGCTCGGCACGCGGTTGCAGATGTGCTGGCTCGAACCGGGCTTGCCGAACACGCTGACGCCGGGGCGCCGGCCCCGCACCACGCTTTCGCCGTCGTTGGCGCTGCGCGGCGGAGAGCCCGTGCTGGCGTTCGGGACCCCCGGCGGCGACCAGCAGGACCAGTGGAGCCTGCACTTCTTCCTCGCGGTCGCGCTGCGCGGGAAGGTCCGCGGGCAGTTCGACCTGCAAGGCGCGATCGACGCGCCGAACTGGCACACCGACAGCTTCCCGAGCTCGTTCTACCCGCGTGCGATGCGTCCCGGGAGCGTCACCGTGGAATCGCGGATCGGTGCCGAGGTCATCGCCGATCTCCGGGCACGCGGCCACGACGTGACGGTGGGGGAGGCGTGGTCGGAGGGGCGGCTGTGCGCGGTGGCACGTGATCCGGAAACCGGTGTCCTGTCCGCGGGGTCGAACCCGCGCGGCATGCAGGGCTACGCCGTAGGCAGGTAGCCGCACCCCCAACGCTGGGAGTCGTCCATGGTTCTCCGGTTTTCGCGCGCAAGGCGGCCGCTCGTGCTCGCCGCCGCCGCGGCCCTGCTCGCGGCCTGCGTGCCGATCCAGCACGCCGCGGTGGGCGGTGACCACCCCGACGACTACGGCGCCCCGGTCGGCGACCGGCCCGTCCGCGAGGGCGGCGAGCTGGCGGTCGGCCTTTCGTCCGAACCGGACCGGCTCGACCCGACGACTTCCAGCTCGCTCTACACGCGGTACGTGATGAGCACGATCTGCGAGAAGCTCTATGACATCGATGCGACCGGGCGGATCGTGCCGCAGCTCGCGTCCGCGCTCCCCGAGATCTCCGCCGACGGGCTGACCGTGACGATCGGTGTCCGTCCCGGGGTCGTGTTCGCCGACGGAACTCCCTTCGACGCCAACGCGGTGCGCACGAGTCTCCAGCGCCACCTCACCATGAAGGGGTCCCAGCGCACCGGCGAAATGGGGCCGATCAGGGAGATCGGCGCGCCGGACGCGAGTCACGTGGTGCTTCGCTACAAACGGCCGTACGCGCCGATCACCGCCGCGCTGGCCGACCGGGCCGGGATGATCATGTCCCCGGCCGCGCTCGCGGCGAAGGGTGCGGACTTCGCCGCCGCGCCGGTGTGCGTCGGGCCGTTCAAGTTCGCCTCGCGGGTTCCGCAGACCGCCATCACCGTGGTCAGGGACCCGCGGTACTACGACACCGCGCGCGTGCACCTGGACAAGATCGTCTACCGGATCATGCCGGACGCCAACATCAGGGCGGCGAACCTGCGCTCCGGCGACGTCGGGGTGGCCGACACGATCTCGCCGCAGGACGTCGATTCCCTCGCCAGGGACCCGGATCTGAAGGTGCTGCAAGCGAGTTCGCTCGGCTACCAGGGCATCACCTTCAACATCGGCAACGTCGACGGTGTCGGCAAGCCCGCCAAGCCGATCGATACCCCGATCGCGAAGGATCCCCGGATCAGGGCCGCCTTCTCCGCGGCCATCGACCGGAAGACGTTGGTGGACACGGTGTTCAACAACTGGTTCGAGCCTGCCTGCACGCCCGTCTCCCCGAAGTCGCCCTACGCCACGCCCATGGGTACCGCCTGTCCCGTATTCGATCCGAAGCGATCGAGGCAGTTGCTGGCCGAAGCCGGGGTCCCGGTGCCGTTCCCGGTACGGCTCCAGGTCAGCAACTCGCAGGACCAACTCCGCTACGCGCAGGCGTTGCAGGCCAGCGTGGCGGAGGGCGGGTTCGCGCTGCAGGTCGTGCCGGTCGAGTATTCGACGCTGCTCGACGTGCAGAAGCGCGGGACCTACGAAGCGCTGCTGCTCGGCTGGTCCGGCCGTATCGACCCGGACGCCAACACGGCCCGCTTCCTGGTGAGCGGGGGCGGCGGGAACTACGGCGGGTTCTCCTCGCCCGAACTGGACGAGGTGCTGACGAAGGCGTCGCAGGTCATCGATCCAGCGCACCGCGCTGTGCTGTACGGGAAGGCGGTCGCGCTGATCCAGCGCGACAACCCGGTCGTCTACACCTACCGGCTGCGGTCCCTGACCGTGCGTTCGGCCGGTCTCGTCGGCGTCGAGGTGTATTCGGACGGCGTGCTGCGGCTGGGCAAGGCGGCGTTCGCCGCGGACAGGGAGGGCTGAACCCGTGGCGCGCTACCTGTTCCACCGGCTGTGGCAGTCCGCGCTGACCCTGCTGCTCGCGTCGATCGTGGTTTTCCTCGGCGTGCGGGCGCTGCCGGGCGACCCGGCGCAGGCGATGGCGGGGGAGGAGGCCGACCCGGCGGCGATCGCCGCGATCCGGGCCCAGCTCGGCCTGGACGAACCCGTTCCCGTGCAGTACCTGAAGTTCCTCGGCCACACGCTGACCGCGGACTTCGGCCGATCGGCCCGCACCGGCACGCCGGTCACCGAGATGATCGGCGCGACCCTGCCGGTGACGCTGCAGCTCGCGTTGTACGCGATGCTCATCGCGGTGCTGGCCGGGATGGCGGGCGGGGTCATCGCCGCGGTGTTCCGCGGCCGCTGGCCGGAGTGGGCGGCGAACGGCATTTCCCTGCTCGCCCTGTCGGTGCCGACGTTCTGGCTCGGCATCCTCGCCGTGCTCTACCTCGCCGTGGGGCTGGACTGGTTCCCCGCCTCGGGTTACGTCTCGCCGTTCGAGGACCCGCTGCGCGGGATCTACTACCTGACCCTGCCCGCGGTGATCCTCGGCATGTCCCACGCGGCCGTGGTGCAGCGGCAGACGAGGGCGTCCATGGTCGGCACGCTCACCGCGGACTTCGTGCGCACCGCCCGCGCGAAGGGGCTCGGCCGGGGCGCGGTGGTGTTCCGGTACGGGCTGCGCAACAGCCTGATCGTGGTGACCACGGTGATCGGCCTGCAACTCGGCGGGCTGATCGCGGGCGCGGTGGTCACCGAGCGGATCTTCAGCCTGCCCGGCATCGGGAAGCTCACCCTGGACTCGGTGTTCAGCCGCGACTACCCGGTCGTCCAGGCCGTGGTACTGGTCGTCACGGCGGCCTACATCGTGATCAACCTGCTCGTCGACGTCCTCTACACCCTCATCGACCCGCGCGTCCGAGTTTCCGGGAGCCTGCGATGACCGCCTCCGCCGAACCCGTCCGGCCCGACTCGTCGCTCCCGGTGCGCGGCCGCGTGGTGCGCAAGCTGCTGCACAACCCGATGGGCGTGGTCGGCGGCATCCTGCTGCTGATCGTGCTCGTCTGCGGCGTGTTCGCCCCGCTGCTGGCGCCGTACCCGGCGGCCGAGGTGCACTTCACCACGCCGTTCCAGCGGCCCGGCACGGTCGGGTTCGCGCTGGGCACCGACGACCTCGGGCGGGACGTGCTTTCCCGCGTGCTGTACGGCACGCGCGCTTCGCTGGAGGTCGGCGCCCTTTCCGTGCTGCTCGCGCTCGTCGTCGGTGTGCCGCTCGGACTGCTTTCGGGCTACTGGCGACGGGTGGACGCGCTGGTTTCCCGGCTCGCCGACCTGATGCTCGCTTTCCCGTTCCTGGTGCTGGCGGTCGGCCTCGCCGCGATCAACGGCGGCGGCCTCGGCAACGCCGCTGTCGCGCTGGGCATCGCGAACGTCCCGGCGATGATCAGGGTCGTCCGCGCCGAAACGCTGCGGCTGAAGGAATCCGACTTCGTGCTCGCCGCGCACACCATGCACGCGGGCTCCCTCCGCGTGCTCGGCCAGCACATCCTGCCCAACGCGCTGTCCGCGATCATCGTGCAGGCCACCGTGATCATGCCGGCCGCGGTGCTCGGGGAGGCCATCCTGTCGTTCCTCGGGCTCGGCATCCTGCCACCCGCGCCCAGCCTCGGGATCATGCTGTCGGACGCGCAGCAGTACCTGTTCCGCACCCTGTGGCCCGGTGTCTTCCCCGGTATCGCGATCGCGGTGATCTGCCTCGGGTTCAACCTCTTCGGCGACGCGCTCCGCGACGCACTCGACCCCAAGACCACGACGTGACGGGAGGCGCGATGACGGACCAGCCGCTGCTGGAAGTGAGCGATCTCGAGGTGTCCTTCGGACCGGTCGCCGCCGTGCGCGGGGCGGGCTTCCGGCTGATGCCGGGGGAGCGGGTGGCCGTGGTCGGGGAGTCGGGGTCGGGGAAGTCGACGATGGCGCACGCGATCATGGGGCTGCTGCCGGGTTCCGGCAGGGTGACCGGCGGCGAGATCCGGTTGCGCGGCGAGGACATCGCCCGCGCGGACGAAAAGCGGCTGCGGCGGCTGCGCGGCAGGGAGATCGGGCTGGTGCCGCAGGACCCGATGTCGAACCTCAACCCGGTATCGCGGATCGGCCGCCAGGTGGAGGAAACCCTGCTGGTGCACGGGATGGCGACCAGGCGCGAGGTGCGGGCCCGTGCGGTCGAGGTGCTGGGCGAGGCGGGGCTCCCGGATCCGGGCCGCCGCGCGCGGCAGTACCCGCACGAGTTCTCCGGCGGTATGCGCCAGCGGGTGCTGATCGCGATCGGGCTCGCCTGCCGTCCCGATCTGCTGATCGCCGACGAGCCGACGTCGGCGCTCGATGTGACCGTGCAGCGGCAGATCCTCGACCACCTCGACGAGCTGACCCGCGAGCTGGGCACCGCGATGCTGCTGGTGACGCACGACCTCGGACTGGCGGCCGACCGCGCCGACCAGGTGGTGGTGATGTCCCGTGGCGAGGTGGTGGAGGCGGGTCCCGCTCGCCAGGTGCTCACCGAACCGCGGCACGAGTACACCCGCCGGCTGGTCGCGGCGGCACCGGCACTGGCCAGGACTTCGCCTCGTGCGGCCGTTTCCCCCGGTCCGGTGCCATCGCCGGTGCTTGAGGTCGAAGGTGTGTCCAAAGAGTACCGATTGCGGGGAGCGGCGCGTGGTGCCGGGGTTTTCCGCGCGGTGGAAGACGTTTCGTTCACCGTCGAGAAAGGACGGACCACGGCGATCGTCGGCGAGTCCGGCTCCGGCAAGACCACCACGGCGAGGATGGTGCTCGGCCTGATCCCGGTGACCGGCGGGATCGTCCGCCTCGGCGGCAAGGAGGTCGTCGGGCTCCGCGGCGCGCGGCTGAAGGCGGCGCGGCGGACGATGCAACCGGTTTTCCAGGACCCGTATGCGTCACTGGACCCGATGTTCACTGTGGACAGACTGATCGCCGAGCCGCTGCGCGTGTTCGGCGTCGGCGACCGGGCGAGCCGCGGGGCCAGGGTGCGCGAACTGCTCGACCAGGTCGCGCTGCCGGCGGAGGTGGCCCAGCGCTACCCGAACGAGCTGTCCGGCGGGCAGCGCCAGCGGGTGGCGATCGCCCGCGCGCTCGCGCTGAGCCCGGGGCTGGTGGTCTGCGACGAAGCGGTCTCCGCACTGGACGTCCTCGTCCAGGACCAGATCCTGAAGCTGCTCGCCCGGCTGCAGGAGGAGCTCGGGGTCAGCTACCTGTTCATCTCGCACGACCTCGCGGTGGTGCGGTCGATCGCCGACGAGGTGGTCGTGATGCGCGAAGGGCGCGTCGTCGAACAGGGCGCGGTGGACCGGGTGCTCGACGCACCCGCTGACCCGTACACCCGACGTCTACTCGACGCGATCCCCGGCGCGGACGTCCTGCGCTGAGGCCGGTTCCGGGGGTCCTCCCGGCCGGGCTTCCCGCTGATCCGGCGACGAACGGCCGTTGACGTCCGCACTACGCTCGAACCGGGCTGACGGTGTGGTCAGGAGGCCGAGGTGGATCTGGGGCCGCAGCATCTCCGGATGCTCGACGCGATCGCAGCCGGTGAAAGCATTTCCCGCGGCGCGGTGCGGCTCGGTCTGAGCCAGCCAGCGGTGTCCGCCATGCTGAGCCGGGTGGAGCAGCACTTCGGCGCGCGCCTGTTCACCAGGACCGCGGCGGGCGTGGTGCCGACCGCCATCGGTGCCGAGGTGGTGGCCAGGGCGCGGGCGATCCTGTTCGGCCTGGACGATCTCACCGCCGCGCTGGTCCCGGACCCGCGCGAGGGCAGGACGAGGAAGGTGTTGCGCGTCGGGGCGCAGCCCAGCCCGGCGTTGAACCTGCTGGCGCCGGAATTGGGTTCGCTGCTGCCGTCGGCGAAGGTGTGGCTGCGGGTCGACCACGGCCAGCCTCGGATCGTCTCGCTCCTGGAATCCGGCGCGCTCGACGTCGGCATCGTCCAGGAACCGGTCGGCTCGCCGCTCACGCTGCCCGCCGGCGTCGGGCGGCACGTGCTGATCCCGCGCGAACCCGTGTTCGTCGGCCTGTCCGCGCAAGATCCACTCGCGACACGCGCGGAGATCGCGTTGGGGGAACTGAGCGCGAACGAGTGGATCGACGATCCCCTCGAAGAGGGTGCGTGGCCGTCCTACTTCCGGCGTGCCTGCGCGAGCGCGGGATTCCAGCCGCAGGTGAGCTTCTGGACCGGCGACTGGCACCTGGCCAGGACGCTGGTCCGTTCCGGGCAGGCGATTGGTCTCTACCACCCGACCTCGCGGCCGCTGGACGGCCTCGCGCTGGTTCCGTTGCGGGATGCCCCGCTGGCGCAACGGATCTCGGTGCTCTGGCGTGCCGGGGCCGACCGCGCCGCGCGACGGCTCATCGGCGCGCTGGTGCACGTTTACGCGGAACTGGCCGACGCGAACCCCGCCTACGCGCGCTGGTGGACTCGCAACGCGGACGCGCGGCCGGTTCCGGCGAGGCCATAACACGGCCCCATCCGGCGCGCCGATACCGCCGTTGGCCGGTTACCAAATTGGACTGGACCAATGTAGGTTCGGTTCGTCAACGAGCGAAATAGGTCCTCGAGGAGGTCTGCCGTGTCATTGACGACGTCGACAAGATCGAAAGCAGGGGCGGTGTTCGCCGCCGTGGCCACGTTGCTGGCCGCGTCGCTGGTCGTCCTGCTGCCCGGTACGGCGAGCGCGCGTGCGGACAACTGCAGGCCGGACGGGCTCGCGGCGACGCCGGGTACCACGTCCCCGTACTGCACCGTGTACGACAGCGCGGGACGGGAGAAGATCGCGCACGGCAGCCCCCGCCGGACCATCGGCTACTTCACCGGCTGGCGAACCGGAAAGGACGGCTCGCCGGCCTACCTGGCCGGCAACATCCCGTGGAACAAGGTCAGCCACATCAACTACGCGTTCGCGCACATCGGCGCGGACAACCGGGTTTCGGTCGGTCCCGACGGGCCGGGCAACGCGGCGACCGGGATGGAATGGCCGGGAGTGCCGGGGGCCGAAATGGATCCGGCGTACCCGTACAAGGGGCATTTCAACCTGCTCAACAAGTACAAGAAGCAGAACCCCGGCGTGCGCACCCTGATTTCGATCGGTGGCTGGGCGGAGTCCGGCGGCATCCTGAACCCGGACGGCACCCGCACCGCGTCCGGTGGCTTCTACAAGACCGCGCAGAGCCAGCAGGCGATCGACACGTTCGCGGATTCGACCGTGCAGTTCCTGCGGCAGTACGGATTCGACGGTGCCGACATCGACTACGAGTACGCGACGTCGATGAAGTACGCGGGCAACCCGGACGACTTCTGGATCGCCGACGCGAACCGGGCGACGCTGATGAAGAACTACGTCGCACTGATGAAGTCCTTGCGCGCCAAGCTGGACGCCGCGAGCACGGCCGACGGCAAGCACTACATGCTGACCGCCGCCGTGTCGGCGTCCGGGTGGATCCTGCGCGGTGCCGAGACCTACCAGGTCACCCAGTACCTCGACTACGCCAACATCATGACCTACGACCTGCACGGCGCCTGGAACCAGTACGTCGGGCCGAACGCCGCGCTCTACGACGACGGGAACGACGCCGAGCTCAAGTTCTGGAGCGTCTACACGACCCCGCAGTACGAGGGGATCGGGCATCTGAACACCGACTGGGCGTACCACTACTTCCGGGGCGCGATGCAAGCGGGCCGGATCAACATCGGGGTGCCGTTCTACACCAGGGGATGGCAGGGCGTCTCCGGCGGCCAGCAGGGGCAGTGGGGTACCGCGCCGCTGCCGGACCAGAAGAAGTGCCCACCGGGCACCGGCGGCAGCGTCGGCTCGAAGATCCCCTGCGGCAACGGCGCGATCGGGATCGACAACCTCTGGCACGACATGACCGCGGGCGGCGAAGAGGTGCCGTCCGGGGTGAACCCGATGTGGCACGCCAAGAACCTCGAAAACGGCGTGCAGGGCGACTACCTGAAGGCGTACGGCCTCGACCCGGATAACGACCCGGCGGACCGCCTGACCGGCACCTACACCCGCAACTACAGCGGCCCGCTCACCTCGTCGTGGCTGTGGAACGACCAGAAGAAGGTCTACCTGACCACAGAGGACGAGTCCGCAGTGGACACGAAGGCGAAGTACGTCGCGGACAAGGGCCTCGGCGGGATCATGATCTGGGAGCTGGCGGGTGACTACGCCATGGACCCGGTGAAGCACCAGTACGGCATGGGCACCACCCTGGTCGACAAGATCGGGAGCCGCTTCGCCGGTGCCGCCCCGTACGGCGCCTCGAAGTCCAACACGGCCATGCCTGCCGACGTGCTGGACGTGGGCGTGGAAGCCAAGGGGTTCGCCTTGGGTGACGCGAACTACCCGATCAACCCGAAGCTGGCGATCACGAACCGCTCCGCCACCGCCATCCCCGGTGGCGCCCAGGTCGAATTCGACTACGGGACCAGCGCCCCCGGCAGCATGGCCGACCAGTCGGGCTGGGGACTGCGGGTCACGCAGAAGGGGCACAGCGGCCCGAACATCGGCGGGCTGAAGGGCGACTTCCAGCACGTCTCGTTCGCGTTGCCGAGCTGGCAGAGCATCCCGGCGAAGGGCACGGTGGAGGTCACCGTGAACTACTACCTGCCGATCGCGACCCCGTCGAACTTCAAGGTCACCTTCGGCGGCAAGAGCTACGCGCTGTCGCAGGACAACCCCCGCGGACCGGCCACCTGACCCCACCGGCCCGCACCTGGAAACCGGAGGTGGGGCGATCCGCTGCCGGATCGCCCCACCTCCGGTTTCCGAACAGGTCAGGAGTCCTTGAGGATCTTCTCGATCTCGTCCTGGAAGGCCAGTGCGGCCTTGTAATGCAGTGCGTAGAAGTTTCCGGTGGGCAGGACTTTGCCCGCCGCGGTGGCGCGAAGTCCTTTGAAGGCCGGAAGATCGATGATCTGCTGGGTGTCGGGACCGGCCTTGCCATGGTAGTCGGCCTGGTAGAGGATCACGTCCGCTTCGTTGAGCTTGTCGAGGTTCTCCGTGGAGAACTCGGGGGTGTTGTTCGCCGGGTCGGTGATGCCCGCACGGGCGAACCGCACACCGAGGTCGTGCAGGATGGTGCCGCCCCACGACTGGTCGAGGTTCAGGTACCACTTCCCGCCACCACCGTTGATCAGCGCGAACTTGGTCTTCGACAGCTTGTCCGCGTAGGTGGTGCGGATTTGCCGCGCGCGCTCCTCGTAGCGCTTCTTCAGTGCTTCCGCCTCCGCCTTCTTCCCGACCGCGTCCGCGGCTTGGATGACCCACTGCGGCCACGCGACTCCGGGCTCTCCCGGCGCGCCGCCGAGGATCGCGGTCGGCGCGAGCTTCTGGTAGTCCTCGACCTTGTGCCGTTCCAGGGACAGGAACTTGTTGCCGAGGATCAGGTCCGGCGCCTGGACGCCGACCTGCTCGATGTCGACGTCCATGGAGCCGCCGACCTTGGGCGCTCGTGCATACTCTTCGGCGTACGGCGGGAAAATGGCGAAGCTGTCCGGGTAACCGGACGCGGTCGCCTTCGGGTGCACGCCGACATCCAGCAGGCCGAAGTAGGTGTACTGGTCAAGTGCGACTACGGACTTGGGGTCGGCCGGGATCTGCGCGGTGCCGCTGGGGGTATCGAACGGCCTGGTCGCGCCGGGGGCGCCGGCGCTCTGGTCGGTCGAGCCGCAGGCCGCGGCGGCCAGTGCGATCGCGAGCGTGGTGCCTCCCGCGACCGCACCACGCCATTTCCGGAAGTGTGTTCTCATCGTGCGTTCCTCTCTGCGAGCCTTACCTGAAAGGTGGATGGCGGTCCGGATCAGGCGCGTCCCCGGCGCAATTCGCCAAGGAGCAGCCAGCCGAGGTAGAGGCCACCGAGAACGATGGTGGCGATCCCGGCCGGCATCTGCGCGGCCGGGAACACCCGCTGCGACACCAGGTCCGCGATCGCCAGCAGGCAGCTTCCGGTCAGCGTCGAGACCACCAGCGACGGGCCGACCGATCGCGCCAGCCGTTTCGCGATCTGCGGGGCGGCGAGGGCCACGAACGAAATGGGGCCCGCGGCGACGATCGACGCGGCGCTCAGGAGCACCGACAGCGCGATCGCCCACCGCCGGACGCTGTGCACCGAAAGTCCGAGCGATACCGCCGAATCGGAGCCGAGTTCCAGAGTGAGGAGCGGTCTGCTCAGCGCCATCGCCGCGGGGAGGACGAGTGCCAGCACCACGAGCAGGATCCAGACCTCGTCCCAGCTCCGTCCGTTGAGGCTGCCCACCATCCAGATCTGCGCGTTGAGCGAGTCGGTCAGTTCGGCGCGGCTGAGCAGGTAGGCGATCCCGGCGCCGAGCAGGGCGTTCATCCCGACGCCGACCAGCACGAGCCGGTACCCGGTCACTTCCGCCCGGTAGGCGAGCAGGTAGACCAGCACGGCGACCGCCGCGCCGCCCGCGACCGCTCCGCTCCCGGTCACCAGCAGGCTCGAATCGTGCAGCACGATGATGCACACCAGCGCGCCCGCGGTCGCACCGCCGTTGAAGCCGATGATGTCCGGACTCCCCAGCGGGTTGCCCGACAGGCTCTGGAAGATCGCTCCGCTCGTTCCGAGTGCTGCCCCCACGAGCAGGGCGGTCAGCACGCGCGGTAGCCGGACGTCATTGACGAAGTAGCGCTGTTGCAGCGTTCCCTCGCCGGCCAGTGCGCGAAGCACTCCCGGGACGCTGATCGAGAACTGGCCCGTGAGCAGGCTGGCCAGCAGCACCACGAGGCACAGCGCCGCCAAGGCGCAAGCGACGAAGGCAGCCCGCCTGCGCACACGCAGCGAGACCCGGTCCCGCCTGCCCCGTACCGTCCACTGTGGATTCACCGGCGCTTTCACAGTGCCGCCAGCCGCTTGCGGCGGATGAGGTGGACGAACACCGGGGCGCCGACCACGGCGGTGACGACGCCGACCTCCAGCTCACCGGTGGGGAGCACGATCCGGCCGAGGACGTCCGAGCTCACCAGCAACAGCGCGGCCGCGATCATCGAGTACGGCGCCACCCAGCGGTGGTCCGGCCCGGCCACCGCCCGCACCGCGTGCGGTACCGCCAGGCCCACGAAACCGATCGGCCCGGCGGCGGCCGTGGCCCCGCCGCACAGCAACACGACCGCCGCGGCGGTCAGGATCCGCGTCCGGGCCGGTCGCGCGCCGAGCGCCCTGCCGAGGTGGTCACCGAGTGCCATGGCGTTGAGCGAACCGGTCACCGAGAGCCCGATCACCGCACCGAGCACGAGGAACGGCAGTACCTGCCACACGATGTCGTAACCGCGGTTGACCAGAGACCCGAGCGTCCAGAACCGCATCACCTGCCAGGACTTGACGTCCATCGTGGTGAACGCCGTGATCACACCGGTCAGGACCGCGCCGACGACCGTGCCGGACAGCGCGAGCCGGACCGGCGTCGCCCGGCCCGGTCCGCTCGTCCCCAGCGCGTACGTCACCACACCCGCCACTGCGGCGCCGACGAGTGCGAACCACACGTAGCCGACGAGTGTCGTCACACCGAGCACGGAGATCGCGATCACGACGGCGACCGAAGCGCCCGCGTTGATGCCAAGCAGTCCCGGATCGGCGAGCGGATTGCGGGTGATGGCTTGCATGAGCGAGCCGGACAGCCCCAGTGCCGCCCCGACGAAGACGCCCAAGAGGGTGCGCGGAATTCGCTGGTCCCAGACCAGATTCGCGTCGTAGGAATCGTCGAACCGGAACAACGCGTGCCACACGACGTCCAACGGCAGCGGTTTCGCCCCCACCGCCACGCCGAGCAACGCGGCCAGTGCCACGAGGGCGATCCCGCCGGCGAGGCCGGCCCACCGCGTCCCGGTGCGTGCGTTCGCGGGACGGGCGGGGAAGGGTTGGGTGCGCACGGGGACCCCGTTCGGGCAGGAAACGGTGATGGTTGTTCGTGTGGTGGCGCGGCGAAGGCCGGGGTGTCGTGGCTCAGTCGTCGTCCGGTTCGTACGCCGCGTCTTCGGATTTGCCGCGTCGCCAGTAACCGCAGAAATCGATCTGCGCGCGCGTCATCCCGCGTTCGCCGATCAGGTGACGGCGCAGGTCGCGCACCAGGAACGCCTCCCCGGCGAGCCAGGCGTAACCACGTCCCTCGGGCAATTCGGTCGCGCGCACCGCGTGCAGCAGCGCGGCACCGGGCGCGTCGGACGCACCCTCGCGCGGCAGCCAGGTCACCGAAACCTCCCCTGCGGTCCGCCATTGCTGACGATCGGCGTCGACCGGGATTTCGACGAAGACGCGGGCGTGTTCGCCCCCTGCCAAGCTCTCGACGATGCCGCCGATCGCGGGCAGCGCCGTTTCGTCGCCGGCGATCAGCCGCCATGTGCTGTCGGCGGGCGGGAGGTAGTCGGCGCCCATCCGCCGGGGCTCGGCCCGTCCGGCGAGCCCCGCGTTGGGTGCCAGGATGACGACCTTGTCCCCGGGAACGGCGCGTCCGGCCCACCGCGATGCCGGGCCGAGATCGCCGTGGCGCACGAAGTCCACGTCGAGTTCGCCGGGGCGCGTGGAGCGGATGGTGTACGTGCGCATCGGCGGGCGTTGCCGCTCGGGCAGCGCACGGTAACGGCGGTACCAGTCCGGCCCGGTGGGCACCAGAGGGACCGCTTCGCCTGCCCGCGGCAGGAAGATCTTGATCCGCTGGTCCGGTCCGAAGGCGGTCACCTTCGGCACTTCCGGGCCGCCGAACGTGACCCGGGTCAGGCTCCGGCCGATCGGCGCGGTCGCCAGCACTGTCGCCTCGACGTGCAAGTGCGGCTCAACCTCGACGGGTGCTCCAGCAGTCATTCCGCAAACCATCCCTCAGTGCGACGAACCCCTCGCCGGTGAAGGTTAGCCTAACCATATTTGTCGGCCTCGTGTTATCGCGGTCCGGATACGGCGGGCGCCTCGCGCGGCCCGGCTTCGCCGGGGACGTATCGCGGAAGCTCGCCCTGTGCCGGACGCGGACGGCCACCGCGGTCGGCACGCTGGCGGGCATGAGCGAAAACGGCCGGGGCGGTCGCACTGCCGCGCCCCGCGGCCGCACGGCCGGTCGCCTGGCAGGCGAGCTGGACGGCGTCCCAGGTCGAGCCGTCGGCGGTGTTCGATCCGATCGCGCTGGCCGGGCTGTCCGGCACCACGGTCCGGCACATCGTGCGGCTGTCGGCCGGTGGGCGGCCACGGGTCCGGTTCGCGAACACCTGCCCGGTGACCACACGGCCGACGCCGGGCCCGCGGCGTTCACCACGACGACGGAATCCGTCCTGCTGATCACCGGGGCGGACGTGCGCCGCACCGGACAGGCGGTCGCCGTCCTCGGCGACTCGATCACCGAAGACTACGGGCTTCCGCTCGACACGAACGGAAGCTGGACGGACGTGCTGGCGCGGTGGCTCGCCCGCGCTCGCCGCGACGATCACCTGGCCCATGACCCCGGCGCGCCACCCGGCGTCGTCGTGACCGGCTGAGCACGGCCACTGGACGGCCGGCCGCTCGTGCGTCAGCAATCCGAGCCGCACGAGCGACCGGCCGCGCGTCTTTTCCGTCTATGGGATGAATGGACACAAATCTTTGACCGTTGGCACCCCGATGTCAGTATTCGGGAATAGTGTGGAATGCCGAGATAGTGCGCCGGGTCCGAAAACCGTCATCGGGGCCCGAAGTGGGCCGAACGGACGCTTGATCTTCATCCAGTCAGCCCCTTTTCGGCGTACCGGGATGCATTAACCTCATCTCGGCTGACAGGTTTCCCGGCCGATCCATTCACTTTTGGCTGAAGCGGGCCCGATCAAACAAACCGGCGAATTCCCGCCTCGGGGCGGTCCGTCGTCATGTCAACGATGTCATGGTTGATCGACAACCACAGATGGAGGGTGCGACATGCGCCGAAGAGCACATGCCTTGGTCAGTCTGCTCGTAGTGACCGTGGTCGGCGTGACGACGGCGCAAGCCGCACAGGCAGCTTCCGGACGGCCAGGGCAGGAGCAGCGCGCGAGCGCCGCCCAGGTGGCAGGCCCGCGCACGATCACCCTGATCACCGGCGACCGGATCACCGTGCACGAGCGGCAGGGCCAGTCGCCCGCCATTTCGGTGCAGCCGGGCCCTGGCCGCGAGGAGATGGGTTTCCAGCGCAGCCAGGGCAAGGACGGCTGGTCGGTCTTCCCCGCCGACGCCCTGCCCTTGGTCGCGAACGGCGTGCTCGACGCGCGGCTGTTCCGGATCGACCGGCTGCTCGCCGACGGCTACGACGACAGCGCGCGCCCGACCCTGCCGTTGATCGTGCAGCAGGACGGTGCCGGCTACGCCGCGACCTCGTTGCCCGGCGTGACCGACGTGCGGCGGCTGGGCAGCATCGGCGCGACCGCGTTCGCCGAGCGCAAGGACAGCGCGGGCGCGTTCTGGTCCACTGTGGTCGGTCCGCGGGCGACAGCCGTGCGAAAGGTGTGGCTGGACCACAAGGTCAGGGCGAACCTCGACCGCAGCGTGCCGCAGATCGGTGCGCCGGAGGTCTGGCGCAGCGGGTTCACCGGCAAGAGCGTCAAGGTCGCCGTGCTGGACACCGGCGTGGACGCCGGTCATCCGGACCTGGCGGGGAAGGTGCTCGAAGCCAGGGACTTCTCGGGCGGCCAGGACGCCACCGACCGGCACGGCCACGGCACCCACGTCGCCTCGACCATCGCCGGTTCCGGCGCGGCGTCGGGCGGGCGGTTCAAGGGCGTCGCGCCCGATGCCGGGCTGCTGGTCGGCAAGGTGCTCGGGGACGACGGGAGCGGTGGCTGGGCGGAGATCATCAGCGGTATGGAGTGGGCGGCCGATCAGGGCGCCAAGGTGATCAACCTGAGCATCGGCGGCGACGACGCCGAGGGCATCGACCCGTTGGAAGAGGCGGTGAACCGCCTCACCAGGGACAAGGGCGTGCTGTTCGTGATCGCCGCGGGCAACGAAGGGGAGAAGGGCGCGGGCACGGTCGGGTCACCGGGCAGCGCCGATGCGGCACTGACCGTCGGCGCGGTGGACCGGGCCGACGCACTGGCCCCGTTCTCCAGCAAGGGGCCGCGGGTGGGCGACAACGCGGTCAAGCCGGAGATCACCGCACCCGGCGTCGGGATCGTCGCGGCGAAGGCCGGCGGCGCGCCCGGGGACCCGTACCAGGCGATGTCGGGCACCTCGATGGCGACACCGCACGTGGCCGGTGCGGCGGCGCTGCTCGCCCAGCAGCACCCCGACTGGCGGGCCGAGCAGCTCAAGTCCGCACTGGCGGGCACCGCGAAGCCGACCGACGGACTGACCGTCTTCCAGCAGGGAACGGGCAGGGTGGACGTCGCCAAGGCCGCCAAGCAGCAGGTGACCGCGGACCTCACCACGGTAGCCTTCGGCACGCTCCCCGCCGCCGACTCGACGGCCAAGACACGGGAGATCACCTACCGAAACGACGGCGCCACCCCGGTCGATCTCGACCTGCGCCTCGATGTCCGCGACGAGGGCGGGAAACCCGCGGCCGACGGGATGTTCGCGGTGGACCGGCCCAGGGTCACGGTCCCGGCCGGTGCGACCGCGACCGTCGTGCTCACGGTGAACCCCGCGGACAAGCCTCGGGGAGCCTACGGCGGAACCCTGCTCGCCACTTCCGCTTCCGGTGCCGAAGTGCGCGGCCTGGTCGGTGCCGATCTCGAACGCAACGTCTACTCGGCCGACCTCAGGTTGATCGACCGGGAGGGGAACGGGCCAGGCCCGCAAGGACCGCACGGCACCGTGATCGCGACCAATTTGGACACTGGCGACCTGAAGATCTACAACGTCGGCGGCGGCGGTGGCCCGGTCCGGCTGCCGCAGGGCCGATACCTGTTCGTCTCGCAGGTCGACGAAGGCCAGGGCGGGTCGAGCCTGGTCAGTGCGCCTGACTTCATACTGGATCGGGACCGCGAGGTCGTGCTGGACGCGCGGCAGGCGAAACCGGTGACGGTGCGGACCGAGCAGCAGGACGCCCGGTCGAACGGCCAGATCATCGCCTTCGCCGAAAAGATCGCGGGCCGGGGCACCGCGGTTCATTCCTGGTACCAGCCGAGGCTCTTCCACGAGAAGATGTACTCCTACGTCGTCCCCACCAGCACCGACGTGCCGGACTTCGACTTCCTCGTCACCACCATGCTGACCAAGCAGACCGAGCAGGGGCGGTCGGAGAACAGCCCGTACGTCTACAACCTCCAGTTCCCCAGCACCGGCCGGGTTCCCGACGTCTCCGCGTACCAGGTGCGCGAGCGCGAGCTGGCCAAGGTGACCGCCACCTACGCCGGCGCCGGCAAGCAGTGGGGCAGCCTGCACGTGCTGCCCTCGCCCTACGACGACGCGACCGGGCTCAGCGACGCCTGGTTCCTCACCGCGCAGGCCGAACTGCCGTCGACGCGGGACGAGTTCTACAGCACCGGGGACATCCGCTGGATGAAACAGCTCTTCGTCGGCAGGCAGGGCACCAACGGGACGCTGATCGATACGCAGGAGGTGGCGGCCGGGGTGCAGTACCGCCAGGGGCAGCGCGCCAGGGAGGAGTGGAACCGGGCGATCATCGGTCCGGCACTGGGCAAGGTGGCGAAGAACGTGCGCGACGGCGACACCGTCAGCGTCCTGCTGCCGGTGTTCGCCGCGGCCGGTGAGCACGTCAGCTTCTCGCCGGCCGAAGGCACGACCCGGCTCTCGCGGAACGGGACGGAAATCGGTTCGGTGCCCAGGATTCCCGGGTACGCCTGGCCGAACGTCGGCCCGGTGACCTTCCCCGTTCCCGCGGAGGCGGGGGCTTACACGCTGACGATGGACGCGAAACGACCGCAGGGCGCGGACGCCGAGCTGTCCAGCAAGGTGTCCGCCTCGTGGAGCTTCCGCTCGCAGCACGCCGATGGCCAGGCACCCCTGCCGTTGATGGCCTTGCGGGCCGCCCCGGCGCTCGGTGCGGACAACGACGCATGGCGCCTGCTCCCGCTCGCCGTGCCGATCGAGGTCGAGCGCGCCGCCGGAATGACGGGGACCGTCCGGCAGGTCACCGCCGAGGCTTCGTTCGACGGCGGGCAGACCTGGCACGGGCAGTTCGTCATCGGGAGCGGCCGGCAGTGGCACGCTTTCGTCGTGGCGCCGTGGTTCAGCCAGTCGAAGTTCGTCTCCTTGCGACTGTCCGCTAAGGACTCGGACGGCAACTCGGTGTCGCAGACCAGCACGAACGCCTACCGGCTGCGCTGAGCCCGTTGGCCGGGCGGGGCGCCCGGCCGATCCCGAGGGCTTGTCCGTTCGGTCAGTGAAAGCAGCCGAACGGACAAGCCCGCTCGACCTGGCGCGGACTGCCCGCTGAGGATTCGGCGAGGTCGTCACCCCGGCGCCGAAGCGGTCTTGGTCGGCCAGGCGAGGCCGGGCCGCGAGGGGAGTGACACCCGCCTCGCCGGTGAACGGGAAGTCTGACCTTCGTAGCCGAAAGTGCATTTCGCTCGACACCCACGTGACGCGGTGGCGAATGTTCGCTGCAATGCGAAAGATCATGATTCCGCTGGCGCACAACGCGTCACCGTTCCGGGTAGGGTGCGAGAATGGGCAATGAGGGCGAAATGCCCCCGAGGCCGGTGGCGGGGTGAAAACGGGCATTCCGGTGGGAGAGGGCCGGCTGCGGCAGGTCGACCCCGGTCTGATGCGCGCGCTGGTGCTGAGTGCTCCGGATGACGCGTCCCAGCTCGGCCGCATGGACATCGTGCGCATGCCGATCCCGGTGCCCGGTCCCACCGAAGTGCTGGTGCGGGTCGAACTGTGCGGCATCTGCGGCACCGACTTCGACGCGTGCCGGTTCCATCCCGACCGCACCCCCAGGTTCGGCGGGCCGCTCGACCTGCCGGTGGTGCTCGGCCACGAGGCGTCGGGGGAGGTCGCCGGAATCGGGGAACTGGTGACGCGAGTCCGGCCACGCGACCTCGTGGCGCTGGAGAGCGTGCTCGCCTGCGGCTACTGCGACACCTGCCTGGGAGGCCGTCGAAATCAGTGCGAAAACGCGTTTCTGGCCGGCCTGACCGCGCCCGGCGCGCTCGCCGAGTACGTCGTCGTGCCGCAGACCGCCTGCCATCGGTTGAATCCGCTGTCCGACGAGGGCTGGAGCCGGGAGGACACCCTGCTCGCCGGCGCTCTCCTGGAACCTCTGGGATGCGTCTACAACGCGTTGTTCGTCGAGGGTGGCGGAATCCGTCCCGGCGAACGGGTGACGATCCACGGGCTAGGGCCGCTCGGCCTGTTCGCGGGCCTGCTGTGCCGGATCGCCGGTGCGAGCAGGGTGGTCGGGCTGGAACCGGAAGCGGAGCGCCGCGAACTCGCCGCGCGGCTGGGCTTCACGGCGTGCTTCGACCCGGCCGGGGCTCCGCCCGGTGAGCTGGACGCCGAGGTGCACGTGGAAGCCTCGGGTGACCCCGCGTCGACGTTGCCGGTCATCGAGCGCCACCTCCGGCCAGGCGGGCGCGTCGTGCTGGTGTCCAGGACCGATGTGCCCGCACTGATCGACACGAACCCGTGGGTGTCGAACGCGGCCAGGCTGGTGGGCTCGCGCGGTCACTGCGGCGCGCTCTTTCCGTTGCTGCTCAAGGTTTTCGCCGCGGGACAGCTCGATCCGCGTGCCGTGGTCGGGAAAACGCTGTCGCTGGAGGACACCCCCGAACTGCTTTCCGAGGGCATCGTGTCGGCGGTGGGAAAGATCGTCGTCCGGATCGCGCGGCACACCGCGCCGTGAAAGGAGAACCGCTTTGCCCGGCTCGCAGAAGGCGATAGCCGCCACCCCCGAAATTCACCAGTACCTGGTTCACCACGGGCGTGCGGACGACCCGCTGCTGGAAGAGCTGGCGCGGGTCACCCGGGAGAACTTCCCCGCGGTGGCGCACATGACCTTGCCGCTGGAAGAAGCGGCGCTGCTGAGCTTCCTGGTCAGGCTCACCGCCGCGAGCGCGATCGTCGAGGTCGGGATGTTCACCGGCTCCTCGACGATCGCGCTCGCCAGGGCGCTTCCGCCGGGCGGCACGGTGCTCACTTGTGAGATCGATCCGCGAGTCGTCGAGATCGGCGCGCCCTACCTCGAACGCGCCGGCGTCGCGGATCGGGTGGACGTGCGCGTCGGCCCCGCACTGGACACCCTTCGCGCGCTGCCCGCCACCGCCCATCTCGACCTGGTGTTCATCGACGCCGACAAGCCCGGTTACCTCGGCTACTGGGAAGAGCTGGTGCCGAGGGTGCGACCGGACGGGCTGCTGATCGTGGACAACACCCTCTTTTCCGGCGACGTGGTGGATCCCGAGCCGGACAGCAAAGCCGCGGCGGTGCACGCGTTCAACGAGCACGCCCGCGCCGACGAGCGCGTGGAGCTGGTCATGGTGAACGCGGCGGACGGAATCACCTTGGCCAGGCGCCGTGCCGTCTGAGAACAGGACTTTCGCGAGCGACGGGGGAGCCGTGCCATGGCGAAACCCGGAGGCGCCGGTCGTGGTGGTGGGGGCCGGCCCGTCCGGGCTGGTGCTGGCCAACATCCTGCACGACAACGGGATCCCGGCGGTGGTGTTCGAACGGTCGAGCCGTGCGCACGTGGAACAGCGGGCGCGGGCCGGGCTGATCGAGCACGGCACCGTGCAGACCCTGCGCGAGCACGGGCTGGCCGACGGCCTGCTGCGGTCGAGCGGCACGCACCGCCGCTGCGAATTCCGGTTCGACGGCGAGCGGTTCACCTTGGACTACGGCCTGCTGAACGGCGACCGTGCGCATTACGTCTACCCGCAGCAGTTCCTGGTCCGCGATCTGATCGAGCGGCTGCTCCGGATCGGCGGGCGCATCCACTTCGACACCCCGGTCACCGCGGTGTCCGAGCTCGGGGCCGACGAAGCGGTGGTCGGTTTCTCCGATACCGGCGGCGCCCGCGAACTGCGGGCGGAGTTCGTCGCCGGGTGCGACGGCAGCCTCGGTGTCTGCCGCCGGATGGCCGCGGACGCCGACCGGCACACCGTCACCAAGGAGTACGGCTCCAGCCTCCTCGCGATCCTGTCCGCGACCCCGCCGATCACCACCGACATGGTGTACGCGCTGCACCGCGACGGCTGCGCGAT
The DNA here is from genome assembly GCF_039529815.1 of Amycolatopsis minnesotensis. Classification (NCBI taxonomy): domain Bacteria; kingdom Bacillati; phylum Actinomycetota; class Actinomycetes; order Pseudonocardiales; family Pseudonocardiaceae; genus Amycolatopsis; species Amycolatopsis minnesotensis. The sequence goes on from NZ_BAAANN010000008.1 coordinate 225,335, forward strand.
CCATGCCCTGCGCACTCCCGAGACGAGCCGGTTCTACCTCCAGACCGCTCCCGGCGACGAGCAGGCCGACTGGGACGAGAAGCGGATCTGGGCCGAACTGCGCCGTCGGCTGTCGGTAGCCGACGGCCCGCTGCCGAGCCCGGGGCCCATCCTGGAGACGACCTTGTTCCCCATGCGGTCCGCGGTGACCGAAGAACTGCGCTACGGCAGGATGTTCCTCGTCGGCGACGCGGCGCACATCATCACCCCGTTCGGCGGCAAGGGGATGAACCTCGCGATCGCCGACGCGGTCGAGCTGGCCGAGGCGATCCGCTGCGCCGTCCGCACGGGCGACGATCGCCTGCTGGCCGGATACAGCTCCGCGGTGGCGCGGCGGGTGTGGGCGACCCAGGAGTTTTCGCACGCCATGATCGACCTGTTGTGCACGCCCCGCGCGGAGGATCCGGAGTTCCACCACCGGCTCCAGGTGGCGCGGCTGAAGAAGTGGCGCGCTTCCCCGCCGAGCGCGACCGGTTTCGCCAAGGACTACGCGGGCTGACGCGAAGCCGTCCGCGATCTCAGCCTCGCTGTCACAGACGTGTGAGGTGACGAAGGGTTGTTTCGGGGTGGTAGATCCCATTCCGGGGCATCTCGCCGGGGCAGGTGCGCATCCAACGTGGTGAGCAAACGGGGTGATTCGTTTCACCCGAGCCAACTCACCAGGAGCGCAAGATGGCGATTCGCACGACGGTCCCGACCCTGCCCGCCGCCGCTGACGACCACCGCGGGTGGCCCGCTTCCCCGGCCCGGTGCGGCAGTGCCGAACCCGTCGGATTCCAGTTCCTCCGGCACCCGGTGCCTGATCAGTGGTGTGCCGCGGGAGCAGAGCGCGGGCGGCGTCGACAGCTTCGCCACCGGTTCGCGGCACGCCAAGGTCCGGAGTGGGTACGACGGCCGGATGAGCCCGGTTGCCCTCGGCACCCGGCTTCCGGCCGGGTGGCGCGGCATGCTCTAGCGTGTACTGGCAGTAAGCCCGCGCAGGTGGGGAGGCCCAACGCGTGAACGACGCAGTCCGCAAGCTGCCGGAGCGCCTGCCGCCGCGGCGATCGATGGCTGACCGCGTCCGGCTGTTCCGCCACCAGGGCTTCGTCGGCAGGATTGCGCAGCGGCGTGTGTTCGCGTCGGCGTTGCGCGGTGAGCACGACGCGCCGCGGGTGCTGTTCGTGCACGGTCCGGGCGGTATCGGGAAGTCCGCGCTGCTGAGGCGGTTGGCTGACGACGCCGAAGACCTCGGCCACACCGTGGTGTGGGTGAACGGGGAGTACGTGCTCGCCTCCACCACCGCGTTCGCCGAAGCCGCGGCGCCGGTGCGGGCGGCCGACCGCCCGGTGCTCGTCGTCGACGGTTTCGAGCACTGCGAGGTCCTCGAAACCTGGTTGCGGGAGTACTTCCTGCCTACGGTCCCGGAGAACACGGTCGTCGTCGTGGCGGGACGGCACCGGCCAGAGCCGAACTGGACGCTCGATCCCGGCTGGCGCCGCCTGGTGTCCGCGATCTCGCTGGAGCCGCTGAACGTCGACGAGGTCGCCGACCTGCTCGACGAGCGAGGGGTGCCCGGTTCGCTGCACGCCGCCGTGAACGACTTCGCGGGCGGACACCCGCTGGCGCTCTGCCTCGCGGCCGAGACCGCGGCCGACGCCTCCTCGCCCGACGACGCGACCTGGGCCCCGAGCCCCGACGTGATCGAGACCTTGCTGGCCAGGCTGATCGAGCGAGTGCCTTCGCCGTCGCACGAGTACGGCCTGCGCGTGTGCGGTCACGTCCGCCACGTCACCGTCGACCTGCTGCGCACCGGGCTCGACGAGGAGGACGCGCTCGTCGTCTTCGACTGGCTCGGCGGGTTGCCTTACGTGGAGCCGGGTCCGCACGGGTTGATCACCCACGAGCTGGTGCGCGACGTACTCGACTCCTCCTTCAGATGGCGCGATCCGGCGGCCTACGCCGAGTTGCACGCGCGCATGTGGCACCACCTCGGCGAGCGCGCGCAGAACGCGTCGGGGGACGCGATCCCGGTGGCGTCGTCCGAGATCAACTTCCTGTACCGGTACTCCGACTACGTGCGCGACAACATCGTCGAGCGAACCGAGGCGCTGTTCGAGCGGGAGTACACCCCGGCGGTACGCGAGGACGTGCTTCGCCTGGCACGCGAGGACCAGGACGACGAGTTCGCCGCGCTGGTCGCCCACTGGCTCGATCACCAGCCCGAAGCGTTCTACGTCTACTGCCGGGCGGTGGACCTGGTGCCGGTGTCCTTCTTCGCCTGGCTGCGCCTGCACCCGGACACCGACGATCTCACCGCGGATCCCGCGCTCGTACCGGTGAAGGAGCACCTCGACCGCGTCGGCGTGGTCAACCCGGGGGAGTACGTCGGCGTGGCCCGGTTCATGGTGCCGACACCGTCCACGACGCGCGCCACGGTCGGGGCGAACTCGCACAGCACGCAGATGTCCGTCGAGACGTTGCAGCAGGGCGAAGGTCTCATCGCGAGCTACCTGGTCCTGCCCGACGCCGAGGCCTTCATCCCCAAGATCGGGTGGTTCGACTACCGGCTGCTCAGCCCGATACCGGATTTCGGGGACGGGAGCTGGGGCGTGTTCGTGCACGACTGGCGGGAGATCCCGCTGTCCGCGCACCTGGACCGGATCATGCCCCAGATCGGGTCCGCCGCGTCGAGGGCCGAGAGCGCGCAGGAGTCCCGTTCGGGGGTGCTCATGACCCAGGAGCAGCACTTCGAGGCGGTCAAGCAGGTCCTCTGCGACTGGCACGACGCCGACGCCGTGGGTGCGAACCGGCTGGTGCGGGCCTACGGCGGCGAAGGCGCGCTGCGCGACGCCGTGGTCAAGGCCGTCGAAGCGCTCGCCGAAGATCCTCGCCGGGTCAACCAGCACCGGGCGGTGCGGGCGACCTACCTCGATCGCGCCACCACCCAGGAGGCGGCGGCAGCACGCCTCGGCATGCCGTTCGGCACCTACCGACGGCATCTGCGGTCGGGCGTTCGCGAGGTTTCGGCCACCCTGCTGGCCGTTCGCGAAGGGGCTTAGCCCGGACTGTTCACTCCTGTCCGCGCAGAAGTGGACAGGAGTGAACACCGTCCTGACCTGGTGATCGACCCGCTCATCCGGCGATGATCGATCTCGTGGTTCAACGGAATGCCCTTTGGCGTACGCACGTCAACAAGCGCACCCAAAGCGGCTGAGGCAACTGGAGATTTCACTATGACTCTCACGTGTCTACCGGTGAGCGCCGCGGAGCCCGAGACGGCGGCCGTGACGGTCGCGGTGCACGCGTCGGATCCGATGACCGGGCTCGGCGCGGCCAGCATTCTCGGCGTCGATCGGCGGTTGAAGGTGCTGGCCGACGGCGACTCGGCGCTGGCCGAGGTGATCGTGGTCGTCGAGGATTCGATCGACAGCGGGGTTTTCGCGTTCCTGCGGGACGTCCGCGCGACGTCGCGGCTGGAAACACCGCCGCGGTGCGTGATCATCACCGATCACTTCCGGACCGACGCGGTGATCACGGCGATCGAATGCGGCATGGCCGCGCTGCTGCGGCGCACCGACACCAGCAGCGCGGATCTGGTGCGGACGGTTCTCGCGGTCAGCCAGGGGATGGCGCACCTGCCGCCCCGCGTGCAGGGCAGCCTGCTCAAGCAGCTGGACCGGATACGGGAGGACGTGCTGGAGCCCAACGGCCTCACGCTGTCCGGCCTGTCCGCGCGGGAGCGGGACGTGCTCCGGCTGCTGGCCGACGGGCGCGGCACCGAGGAGATCGCCACCGCGCTCGCGTATTCGGAGAGCACGGTGAAGAACGTGCTGCACGGCCTGATGAGCCGGTGCGGTCTCAACAGCCGCTCCCACGCGGTCGCCTACGCCTTGCGATCCGGCGTCATCTAGTAAGGCATCGGCGTCCGCTCAGAGGGTGGCCAGCCGGTCGAGGAGTTGTTCGGCCAGCGTGATTTCCGAGCTGAGCGGGTGGTCCTCGGCGATGTGCGGCAGGGCGTGCTCCGCGAGCCGGAGCGCCTCGCGCAGGGGAGTGGCGGGGAGCCGGGTGCCGGCCATCCGCAGCGCGCGGACCGCGCCGAGCAGTTCGCAGGCGAGGACGGTGCGGTAGGCGGCGGTGGCGGCGACGGTGCTGCGCACGGCGTGGGTGGAGAAGCTCGCGTGGTCCTCGAGGCCGCGTGAGATCACGGCGGTGCCGAGCGTCACGGGCGACGCGGCGTGCCGGAGCGTGCCGAGGGCGTCGTGGGCGACGTACTCGAGGATCATGATCCCGGAGCTGCCCGCGGGGCCTTCGGCGAGGAAGGCGGGGAGACCGCTCAGATCGGGCTCGACGAGGTCGCCCAGCCGGGCGGTGGAGAGCTCGGCGACGTGGTGGAGCGCGGCGCGCAGGTGGTCGAAGGCCAGTGCCACGTGCGCGGTGGAGAACTGGCCGTGGTGGTACGCCTGCTCGGTTTCGACGTCGATCAGCGGGTTTTCGGCCGCGGCGTTGAGGTCGATGCCGAGTACCCGCTCGACGTTCTCCGCGGCCTCCAGCGCCGGGCCCTGGACCTGGGGGAAGGCGCGAAGCCCGAACGGGTCCTGGAGGCGCCGTCCCGGTGGCAGGCCGTCGGCGGTGGCGAGCAGCCTGCGCAGCTCGGCGGCGCACCGGATCGCCCCGGGATGCGGCCTGGCCTGGTGCACGCGTTCGGAGTAGGCCTCGGTGGAGCCGCTGAGCGCGCAGAACGTCAACGCGGTCACCACGTGGCTCGCCGCGAGCAGCCGGGTCAGGTCGTGCCAGGCGAGCACGGCTTCGGCGAGGGTCGCGGCGTTGCTGGAGATGAACGCCAGCGCGTCGCCGGGACTGACCGGGACGGGGTCGAGCGCGCCCGCGGCCCACGGGAGTTCGTCGGCCAAGGTCAGCGCGATCTCGGCGAGCGCGGTGAGGTCACCGGTGCCGATCGCGCCACGGGAGTGCACGAGCGGCAGCGCGCCGACCCGCAGCGCGGTTTCGAGCGCCCGCAGCAGCCGGGGGTGCACACCGCTGCCCGCCGCGGCGAGCTGGTTGAGCCGGATGACCATGGTCGCGCGCACGACGTCGCCGGGCAGCGGGTCGCCGGTGCCGCCGGCGTGGCTGCGAAGCAGCCGGAGGCCGTGACGGTCGGCCGTTTCCGCGTCCACCACGGTGTGCCGATTCGCGCCGACTCCGGTGGTGCGCCCGTACACCGCGCGTTTGGCGCCCAGTTCCACGGCGAGCTCGTACCCGCGGGTGGCCCGCTCGACGGCGTCCGGTGCGAGGTCCGCCCACGCGCTGCGGCGGGCGACCCTGATCACGTCCGCGCAGCGCAGTCCTTCGCCGCTGATCTCGATCCGGCTGCTGTCGGTCATCACGTCCTCACTTGACAAGTTTTGATTCACTCTTAGGGTGACATGAAACTATTCATTCGTTCGAGTGGCAAGTACGGCGGGAGGTCCGAGTGTCCCGGCCACTGCACGACCTGCTGACGGCGCACCGTCTCACGCCGGCACAACGGCGCATCGCCACCTACCTCGCCGACCACGCCGCCGACGCCGCGGCGCTCACCAGTGCCGAGCTCGCCCAGTGCACCGAGGTGAGCCAGCCGTCGGTGACGCGGTTCGTCGCGCTGCTCGGATTCGACGGCTACGGCGAGTTTCGCCGCTACCTGCGCGACGCCTCGGTCGAACCGGCCACCGAGGGCGGCAACAAGTTCCAGGCGGCGATCGACGCCGATCTGCGCAACCTGACCGCGCTCCGCGCCCAGCTCGCCGACGGGACGCGGCTGCACACCATCGCCGACCGGCTGATGGCATCGCGGCCGCTGGTGGTCACCGGCTATCGGGTCTCGGCCGCGCAAGCGGCGTCATTCGCTTACCTGGCAACGAAAATCCATCCGGACGTCCAGCTCGTCACCGACGCGGGCAGTGTGTTCGGCGACGCCCTGCGGCACGCCCACCGGCGTGGCGCGGGCGTACTGGTCCTGTTCGCCCTTCCCCGTTACCCGAGGGAGAGCGCCGAGGCTCTCGCGCAGGCCCGTTCGCTGGGGTTGCGCACCCTCCTGGTCACCGACCGGTCGGTGTCGTCCCTGACCCCGTCCGCGGACGATGTGCTGAGCGCGGGCGTGGCTTCGGAGTTCGTGTTCGACTCCCACGCCGCGGTCGTGTCGCTGTCGGTGGCGCTGGTCGAGGCGATGGCCGACGCGGCCGGCGCGCTCGCCAGGCAACGATTGGAAGGCTTCGAAGACTATGCCGCAGAGCAGGACCTCTTCCTCCCGGAGTGAGGCCGCGGGCGCCGCGTTCGACGACGTCCCGCTCAACCGCTTCCACCTGCGCATCACCGCGCTCACGTTCTGCGCCAACTACTCCGACGGCTACGAGCTCGGCATCATCAGCATCGCGCTGCCGGTGATCGCCGCCAGGCTCGGCTTCGGATCGGTGTGGGAGGGCCTGCTCGGCGCTTCGGCCCTGATCGGGATCTTCCTCGGCAGCGTGCTCGTCGGATGGGCCGCCGACCGGATCGGCCGTCAGCGGCTCTACACCCTGGACTTCCTGCTGATCGCGGTGGCCTCCGCGGCCGAGTTCTTCGTGACCGATCCGGGGCAGCTGTTCGTGCTGCGGTTGCTGATCGGCATCGGTATCGGCGCCGACTACGCACTCGGGCCGACACTCGTGGCCGAGTTCGTGCCCCGCAGGTACCGCGGCGGGCTGCTCGCGTCGCTGACCGTGCTGTGGACGGTGGGCTACGTCGCGGCGTTCTTCCTCGGCAACTACATCGTGGTGCTGGGGGAAGACTCCTGGCGCTGGCTGCTCGCCAGCAGCTGCCTGCCCGCGATCGCCGTCGTGCTGCTGCGCATCGGCGTACCGGAGTCACCGCGCTGGCTGCTCACCCGCGGCCGGGTCGAGCAGGCCCGCGCGGTCGTGCGCCGGCTCGGTGGGGACGAAGCCGCGTTCGACTCGCTGGCGGGTGCACATCAGGTCGAAAGCAGGGCCCGCTACCGCGACCTGTTCGGCCGGAAGTACTGGCGGCACACGGCTTTCGGCGCGATCTTCTACAACGCACAGGTGGTGCCCTACTTCGCGATCTACACGTTCCTCCCGTTGGTGCTGCTGAAGATGGGGATCGGCGAGGAGGACACCACCAGCGACGGCCTGCTCAACCTCTTCCTCCTCGTGGGCAGCTTCTGCGGGCTGTGGTTCGTGGCGAAGGCGACCCGGCGCGGGCTCACGATCTGGTCGTTCGTGGTCCTGATCGCCAGCCTCGCGCCGATGGCCGTCTGGCCCGACGCGCCCACCGCGCTGCTGTTCCCGCTGTTCCTGGTGTTCACCTTCACGATGTCCGCCGCGGTGAACCTCGACCAGGTCTACCCGGCCGAGCTGTTCCCCACCGACCTGCGCAGCTCGGGGGTCGGCCTGCTCAACGGCCTCAGCCGGATCGGCTCCGCGATCGGGACCTTCCTCCTCCCGCTCAGCCTCGACGGGATCGGGTTCTCGCCGACGATGCTCGTGCTCACCCTGGTCCTCGTGGCCGGGCTGATCAGCTCGATCCTGTGGGCGCCGGAGACGAAGAACGCGAGCCTGGACTGACCTGGCGCACTGTCCACTCGGGACACGGGGCAGGGCGGGCCCGGTGTGCCGAGTGGATCTGGTGCAGCCGGTCGAGGAAACCCGAATCGGCAGTGCGCAGGTGGCCGAAGAGGGCCTCATCGTCGTCGTGCGTGGACATTCGTCCCGGTCCTTCCGATTCCATTGTGGATGCTTCCCGGCTGGATGCCTGCCGCCGATGGGGACAAGGCTCGTCGCTCCGGGTGCCCCGCGCTGACGGCGTTCGGACTTCGCGCTCAGGCTTTCCGCGGCACGGCGGGGCGGAACGGGTCGGTGCCGACACCCCACGAGGAGACCCAGCCGGGGACGATCTCCAGCCACCGCGGCCCGAAGCCCAGCAGCTCGCCTCCTTCGGCGTGCACCGTCGCCACGCCCTTGACGGTCACTCCGCACGGTTTCCAGGAAGGCTCGCTGACGAAGTCGTCGACCACGAACGCGACCTGGTCGTTGACCGCCACGTGCCGCAGGTAGAGCCGGTCCTGCCCGCGCCCGGGCAGCTCGCGAGCGCCGATCCCGAACGAATTCCGCCCGGCGTCGAACCGGTAGAGGACGGGCACCACGTGCGGCTTGCCGGACCTGCCCGCGGTGGCCAGCCGCCCCACCCGGTGGCCGAGGAGAAAGCCGATCTCCTCGTCGGTGAACAAGCGGACGTCCTCGGGGTGCGCGGCTGCCATGCCCTCACTATGGACCACGATGCCCGGGCCCGCTGCCGCCGCATTCGGGAGACGATCGGGCGCACTGTCCAGTGTGGACACGCGCCGTTACCAGTACTGGTGTCGTTTTCCGTCGGTGTCGGCGATGAAGATGACCGCGTCGGCGCCGCCCAGTTCCGCCGGGTTCAGCGGGAGGTGACCGGGGAGGATCGGTTCGCCCGTGGCGGTCGACGGGGGAAGCGCGGCGCGCAGGGCGGGCGCCGGGAACAGGGCGCGCCGGGTGGTGGCCCCGGCCAGCATGCCCTGGAAGGTGTTCGGATCGCTGACGGGGTTGGCGTCGGTCGCCACGAACGCGTAGCGCTCGCCGAGGGTGAGTTCGACGAGCGCGCCGGCGCTGTACCAGGTGGCCCTGTCCGCGGGTGCGCCCACACCGACCGGCGGGTGGGGCTGTGCGCGCTGAAGGTGCACGTTGTGCGCGAACACCAGGCTCGGGCCGCGCCGCTGCTCCCGCACGGCGATCGCGAGGAGGTTGTCGGCCATCATCTCGGCGCGCAGGCTGAGCAAGGTCGCGATGCGATCGGGCGCGGGGCCGGCCATGGCCGCGTGGTAGCGCAGCAGGCTTTGGGCGGTGCGCGCGTGCGCGGCGGCGAGGTCGTAACCGCTCGGGTCGGCGGGGCGCAGACCGGGTGCCGCGCGGCGCAGCGCGCTGGCGAGGTCGTCGGCGACGACGCGCAGTGCGCGAACGCGGTCGGAGCCGCCGATCGATGCGGCAGGGTCGAACATGGCCGCCTCGTTCGTCCACTCCGCGTCCGCACTGAGCAGCGCGTCGGCCTCCCGGAACGATTCGGGTCGCAGCGCTTCGGGCAGGTAGTCGTTGACCGAGGACAGCGCGTGCCGCGGGCTCGGCGCACCGGCCATCTCCGTCGGCGCGTCGAAGCCGTAGAAGCGGACGCGGTCCTGCGGCGGGTGGCCCGCGTTGTACGCGCGGAGCCATTCGACGAGTTCGCGATTGCCTGGTACAGCGCCGAAGCCGTGGCTGAACCCGGTCGCGAGCACCGTGTCGAGCGCGGTGTCCGCACCGTGCACGTAATCGTCCACAACGGACGCGGCGAAGAAGTCGATCTCCAGCGCGACCGACCGGTACCCGCGTTCGACGAGGTGACCGAGAAGTTCGTTGCGCAGCAACGGGAACGCCTTGATCCCGTGGGTCGGCTCACCGAGGGCGAGCAGGGTCGGCGGCACGCTCCGCGCGGCGAGCAGTTCGTCGACGGCACGGCCGAGTCCCGCCGTGTCGTCGAGCTGGCGGCCGATCCCGGGCAATGCGGTGGCAGCAGACATGGAACACCCCTTTTCGGAAGGAACTACCCTCGACGATATCGTTGAAGAATCGAGTGGGACTTCAGCGGATTTCTCCTGCAGTTATCAGGTTCAAGCCTCAACGGAGGTGCAAGGTGCGCCCGATCGACCTCGCCCGGGAGCACGGGTTGTCCGCGCAGGCGATCCGCAACTACGACGACGCGGGCGTCCTCCCGCCGACCGAGCGCAGCGATACCGGCTACCGGCGCTACACACCCCTGCACGCCCAGGCCCTGCGCGCCTTCCTCGCGCTGCGCGGCGGACACGGGCACCAGCCCGCGATGGAGATCATGCGCGCGATCAACCGGGGCGACACCGAGTCCTCCTACCGGCTCATCGACGCCGCGCACATCGCGCTGCTCGCCGAACGCGACACCCGCACCGAGGTCGCCGCGGCCCTCGGGAGCCTGTCCACCACGGCACCCGCCCCCGGTGGCGGCCGGCCGCTGACCGTCGGCGAGCTCGCGCGACGGCTCGGCGTGCACCCGGCGACGCTGCGCACCTGGGAAACCGAGGGCATCCTGCACCCCGAACGCCACCCGGTGACCGGCTACCGCGAATACGGGCCGGACTGCGTGCGCGACGCCGAGATCGCACGGCAACTACGCCGGGGCGGGTATCCGCTGCGCCAGGTCGCGCGGTTCGTCGAGTCGCTGCGCGAGGCGGGCGGGGCGGAGGCGTTGCGCGCGTTCCTCGACTCGTGGCAGCACCGGCTGACCACCCGCAGCCGCAACCTGCTCGCCGGCGCGGCTCGGCTCGACGCCTACCTCACCCTGCTGGATCAGCCCTAGCAGTGGCGGTTTCCGTTGCGGCGCGGGCGATATCGGCGTCGATGAGCGCGGTGATCTGGTCGTCGGTGTAGCCGAGCGAAGCGAGGACGCGGGCGGTGTCCGCGCCCTGTTCGCGCGGCGCCGACCGGACCGTGCCCGCGGTCCGGCTCAGCTTGATGGGGATTCCGGTGCCGCGGTAGCCGTCGAGTTCGACGACCATCTCACGGTGCCGCACCTGCGGATCGGTCAGCGCCTCACCGACGTCGTGCACCGGAGTCGCGGGCACACCGCGGTCCAGGAGCGCGCGGCCGAGCTCGTGCCGAGCCAGCGCGCCGATCCGCGCGGCCAGCAGCGGGCGCAGCGCGGCGACGTTGCGCACCCGGTCGGCGTTGGTGGCGAACCGGGCGTCCCCGGCGATACCCGGCAGCTCCAGCACTTCGCCGAGCTGGCGGAACTGCCGGTCGTTGCCGGCGCCGATGAAGATCAGGCCGTCCCGCGCGTCGAACGTGTCGTACGGGGCGATCGCGGGATGCGCCGATCCGGTGCGCCGCGGGATCGTGCCCGCGGTCAGCCAGGTCGGAGAATGCGGGTGCAGCAAGGAGATCGCGGTGTCGAGCAGGGTGCAGTCGACGAGCTGGCCGCGCCCGGTGGCGTGCCGGTCGTGCAGGGCGAGTAGCACACCGGAGAACGCGTAGATCCCGGTGACCATGTCGACGATGGGCACGCCGACGCGCAACGGCGGTCCGGACGGTTCGCCGTTGACGCTCATCAGACCGCTGTACGCCTGCAGCACGGCGTCGTAACCGGGCATGCCCCCCATCGGGCCGTCCACCCCGAATCCGGTGACCCGGCAGTGGATCAGCCGCGGGAACCGTTCGGCGAGCGTCCGGTCGGGCAGCCCCCAGCCGGCCAGGGTGCCCGCCTTGAAGTTCTCCACCACGACGTCCGCCTCGCGCAGGAGCCGGTCGAGGACCTGCTGGCCCTCGCGCGTGCGGAGATCGAGGCAGAGGTTGGTCTTGTTGCGGTTGAGCCCGGCGTTGTACGCGCTCATGGTTTCGGTGACGAACGGCGGACCCCAGGTGCGGGTCTCGTCGCCTGCCGGTGGTTCGACCTTGATCACCTCGGCGCCGTGATCGGCGAGCAGCTGCGTGCACAGCGGACCGGCGAGCACGCGGGAGAGGTCGAGCACGCGGACGCCGCGCAGGCTGCCGGTGGGGATGGGGGCGGTCAAGACGACTCCCGTCAGTAGGACTTGGGCAGGCCAAGCACGTGGGCGGACACGTAGTTCAGCACCATTTCCTGGCTGACCGGGGCCAGGCGGAGGATGCGGGACTCCCGGAAGTACCGTTCGACGTGGTACTCCCTGGCGTAGCCCATCCCGCCGTGGGTCTGGATCGCCTGGTCCGCGGTCGTGAACCCGGCGTCGGCGCAGAGCCACTTCGCCATGTTCGCCTCCCGGCCGCAGGGCAGGCCCTGGTCGTATCGCCATGCGGCGTTGCGGGCCATCAGTTCGGCGGCGTCGAGCCGGGTGACGGCCTCCGCCAGCGGGAAGGCGATGCCCTGGTTCTGGCCGATGGGCCGTTCGAAGACCACGCGTTCCTTCGCGTAGCGCACCGCCCGGTCCAGTGCCGCCCTGCCGATCCCGAGTGCTTCGTGTGCCAGCAGGATCCGCTCCGGGTTCAGCCCGTCCAGCAGGTACCGGAACCCATGGCCCTCCTCGCCGATCCGCGCGCTCTCCGGTACGAACAGATCGTCGATGACGACCTCGTAGGAGGACACGGCGTTGCGGCCGAGCTTCGGGATCGCGCTGAGCTGGACGTGCGCCGGGTCGAGATCGACGAGGAACAGTGACATCCCGTCGGTGGCGCGCTCCACCTGGTCCCGCCGCGTGGTCCTGGCGATGAGCACCATCTTCTGCGAGTCGCCCGCCTTGGTGATCCACACCTTGCGCCCGTTGACCAGGTAGCCGCCGGTGGTCCTCTCGGCGAACGTGGTGATCCGGGTGGTGTCGGTGCCCGCGTCGGGTTCGGTGACCCCGAAGCAGACGTGCAGCGAGCCGTCGGCGGCCGCGGGCAGGATCTCGTTCCGGAGCCGTTCGCTGCCGTGCTTGACGATGGTGTTCAGCCCGAAGATGGACAGGTGCATGGTGCTGCAGCCGTTCATGCCCGCGCCGGACGCGGCGATCTCCTCCAGCAGCAGAGCCGCTTCGCTGATGCCGAGCCCGCCGCCGCCGTACTCCTCCGGGATCGCGATGCCCAGCCAGCCGCCCTCGGCGAAGGCGTTGTAGAAGTCCCACGGGAACCTGCCGTGCGCGTCGCAGTCCGCCCAGTACTCGTCGGGGAAGCCGCGGGCCAGCTCGCGTGCCCCGGCGCGCAGGGCCTGCTGGTCCGGGGTCAGTTCGAAGTGCACGGGGGTGTTCCTTTCCGGCTGCGCCGAGACCAGATTATGTTCATAAATACGAACACATGAGCGGATATGAGAACAGCATGCGATTCGGGGACGGGGACTGTCAAGGGGTGTCCCGGGTTGGCGGTGATCCGGACCCGGCACTTGACAGTGACGGGGTTCACCTCTTTAACTTTCGTAGTTACGACAGCATGTTCGTATATACGAATCAGTTCTATGCCGTGCCCCGCGGGCTCCCCGGCTCCGACCGACGTCCACCGTCCACAGAGAGACGTAGCAATGACGCTTCCCAGTGCTCCACCGGCGCGGTCGGCATCGACCTCACGCAAGGCCGTCGGGCCCGCCGTGGTGATCGGCTCGGCCCTCGAATGGTTCGACTTCTACCTCTACGCCTCGATGGCCGCGCTGGTCTTCGGGCGCGTCTTCTTCCCTTCCGGCGACCCGGCAGCGGCCACCCTGGCCGCCATGGCGACCTTCGCGGTGGGCTTCATCGCCCGCCCGTTCGGCGGCATCGTGTTCGGCGTGCTCGGCGACAAGATCGGCCGGAAAGCCGTGCTGTCGTTGACCTTCCTGTTGATGGGAATCTCTTCCGGGCTCATCGGCCTGCTGCCCACCTATGCCTCGATGGGGATCTTCGCGCCGATCCTGCTGGTCGTCCTCCGGCTGGCGCAGGGACTGGGAGCGGGCGCCGAATTCGGCAGCGCGATCGCGGTTTCGTACGAACACGCCGAGCCGGAGACCCGCGGCAGGCTGGGATCCTGGCCCGCGCTCGGCGTGAACATCGGCCTGCTGCTGTCCTCGCTGACCGTCGCGTTGCTGACCAGCCTGGACAAGGAGTTCCTGTACGGCTGGGGCTGGCGCGTCCCGTTCCTCGCCAGTTTCGCGCTCGTCGGGCTCGGCTACCTGGTGCGCCGCCGGATGCCGGAGACGCCCGAGTTCGAGAAGCTCGCGCGAGAAGCACAGGGGCGCAAGGCGCGGCCGCTGCGGTCGCTGATCAAATCGGACTGGCGCGGGCTCGCGGTGGTCATGGCGATCACGATCGGCTACAACGGGGTCAGCTACATCTTCAAGACGTTCTCGCTGTCCTACCTCTCCGAATTCCGCGACGTACCGGCGAACATCGGCGCGTTCGGGATCACGCTGGCCAGTGCCTGCGCCATCATCGCGGTACCGATCACCGGCCGGTTGTGCGACGCCGTCGGCGCCAGGACGATCGTGCTCACCAGCGGGGTGCTGGTGGCGGTGCTGGCGTTCCCGTTCTTCTGGATGCTGAACACCGAACAGCGCGGCTACATCTGGATCGCGCTCATCCTCACCACCGGCGTCGTGGTGCCCGCCATGCTCGCCGCGCAGGGAACCCTGCTGGCCCAGCAGTTCCCCACCGAAGTGCGGGCGTCGGGTTTGGGCGCCGGCCGCGAGATCGGCGGCGGCCTGTCCGGCGGGCTCGCGCCGCTCGGTGCGCTCGCACTGGTGACCGCGTCACCCGAGCACGCCACCTGGGGCGTGTCCCTGCTGTTCGTCGCCGGGGCGGCCTTCATCGTGATCGGCGCGCTCTGCGACCAGTCGAAGCGCCTGCCGGACGCCGCACCCGCCGCGGACCGCGCCGTGGCGCATCCCGTGTGATTGCGCGGGCCCGCCGCCCCGACGGTACGTTTCAACCCTGACCACAGCGACGACGACGGGGACAGCAGTGCCGACTTCCGCAGATGGAGCAGCCAAGGAGCACCGGACGGTCTCGCGGGTGACGACCATCCTCGAACTCGCCGCGGCGGACAGCGCGGGCGTCCGCCTCGCCGACCTCGCTGACCACCTCGGCGCGCCGAGGTCCTCGGTGCACGGACTGGTCAAGGGCCTGGTCGCCACCGGGTACCTCCGCGACGATGGCGGCGCCTACACGATCGGCCCCGCGGTCGGCGCACTGCTCACCGCGGCGCCGCCGACCGTCGAGCAGGCCGCCGAACCCGCGATGCGGGATCTCGTCGCGCGATTCGGCGAAACCGTCATGCTCGCCTCGCTGATCGGGGATTCGGTCGTCTACACCGAGACGGTCGAATCCACCCAGATGATCCGCTACTCGGCGCCGTTGCGCACCCGGCGCCCGTTGTACCCCACCAGTTCCGGGAAGTGCATCCTCGCGTTCGCCACCAGCCGCTTCCGGGACAACTACCTCGCCACGCACATCGCCGATCCCGGCGAGCGGGAGCGGGTGGGCCGGGAACTGGCGGAGATCGCCACCGCGGGAGTCGCGATCAACCGCGGCGAGACGATGCCCGACGTCTTCGGCGTCGGCGTGCCCGTCGTGCACAACGGACGGGTCGCCGCGGTGATCGCGGTCGCGGGCCCGAGCAACCGGATGATCGACAGCATCGGGGACATCGCCGAGACGGCGAAGGCGGCGGCGCACGAGGTGTCGGAGCGGATGGCCGGGCGGCGGTGAACCGCTACGACCACCGCAGGTGGTCGTAGACGACGCGGGTCAGCACGTCGACGGCGTGCGCCCAGCGCCGCTCGTCGATACCAGCGCAGGCGGTGATCCGGAGGCGGGAGTTCTTGTCCGGCACCGAAGGCGGCCGGAAGCAGCCCACCCGCACGCCCTCGGCGAGCGCGGCGGCCTGTGCGGCGATGGCGGCCTGCGGGGACGGCATCGGCACGGACAGCACGGCGCCCGCCGACGTTGGCGCGCCGAGCCTCGCCGCGAGTTCCTTGGTGCGCCGGTGGATCCGCTGCGGCAACTCGGGCTGGGCGCGGAGCACGCGGAGCGCGGACAGCGCGCCGGCGGTGGGCGCCGGCGCCAGCCCGGTGTCGAAGATGAACGGGCGGGCCCGGTTGACGAGGTGGTCGATCAACGCGGCGGGGCCGAGCACCGCGCCGCCCATCGCGCCGAGCGATTTCGACAGCGTCGCGGTCATCACCACGTTCGGGTGGCGGGCCAGGCCGTGCGCGTGCACCAGCCCACGCCCGCCCTCGCCCGCCACGCCGAGCCCGTGCGCCTCGTCGACCAGCAGCAGTGCCTCGTGCTCGGCGCAGATCGCGGCGAGTCCGGGCAGCGGGGCGGCGTCGCCGAGCACCGAGAAGATCGACTCGGTCAGCACGATCGCCCGCCTGCCGCCGGCGGAGGCGAGCGCGGCCCGGACCGCGGCGAGGTCGTTGTGGCCGACGACCTCGATCGCCGCCCGGCACATCCGCGCGCCGTCGATCAGCGAAGCGTGGACGTGCGCGTCGGAGACGATGAGCGAGTGCTTGTCCATCAGCACGCCGACCGCCGAGAGGTTGGCCTGGTAGCCGGTCGAGAACACCAGCGCCGCCTCGTGCCCGGTGAACTCGGCGAGCTCGGACTCCAGCTCGGCGTGCAGCGTGGTGGTCCCGGTCACGAGCCGGGAAGCACCCGCGCCGGGGCCCCAGGCCAGCGCCGCGTCGGCGGCCGCCCGTCGTGCCAGTGGATGGCCGCCGAGCCCGAGGTAGTCGTTGCCCGCGAGGTCGATGACGTCCTCGTCGACGGCTCGCGGCCGCAGCGTGCGTTGCAGCCCGGCCGCTTCGCGTGCCGCCCGCCGCTCGGCGAACCAGTCCGTCCAGACGCTCATCGGAAGTCCGTCCCGGTAAGTGTCGTGTTTGGACAGTGCCGGACGCTGCCCTGCGCGAGGTGCTGACGATTTGCTCGGCAGAGTCCCGTTCCGCGGTACACCAGGTGCTCTCCTCGCGTTCGACCTGAACACCGTTCACCCTGAACGGCGTTCAGGTTAGCCCGGCCGGGTCGAGTGAGTCAACGCGTCCGTCCACTGCGGAGGTTCACCACGTGACGGGCAGCTCCCGCACCGTGTAGAAGACCGGGCTCTCGTCGAACACCAGGTGCTCCAGGTGGCGGCGTCCTCGGTGCGCGGGGAGACCGGACTTCCGACTGCCGGGCGCGGCACGCCGAGGTGCACTTCCGGCGGCGGCGACCCGGCCGGATGACCTCCGCGCCGGTTGCCGGGGGGTCTTACCCGTTTCGGCGCGAAACCGCGCGCATTCGCCGGCGATCGCCGCGATGAGTCCGATAATCACCCCGAGCGGCAGAACCAGGGGATATCGAGGGGCGGTCCGGTGGAGTCGACGAAGCTCTCCATGGAAGCGGTTGAGCGGTGCAGAACCGTGCTGGACCAGGAGATCGCCCGGTTCACCGAACTCGCCGGCGGCTTGCACGCCCCGGAGGGCGAGCTGTTCGGCACCACCGACGCCGGGCGGCGGATGACGGAGGCGGTGCGCGCGCTCAACGAGTCGGTCGGCGGTGAGCTGGACACCGGGGCGCGGTTGCTGCGCGACCTCGACGCGGCGTTGCGGCGCCACACGGGCTCGATCACCGATGTGGACGACGCGAACGCGAAGAGGCTGACCTCGCTGTGACCGTGCTCGACGAGGTCGCGGCGCTGCCGGGGGGATCGGCCGTGGCCGAGCTCGCTCGCCAGCTCGACGCGGCGACACCGGATACCGCACTGTCCATTGCGGACGCCTGGCACGAGGTGAGCACCGTCTGCGCCGATCTCGGCGGGACGCTCGGCAAGCCAGCCGGAGAGCTCAACCACGACCTGCGCGGCAAGTTCGCGGACGCTTTCGAGGACTACGCGAGGACGTTCGGTCAAGCGGGCAGCACGCTGTCGCGGGCGCTGGCGGAAGCGAGCGGGGCGGTGCGTGCCGCGGCGACTCGGCTGGCGAACACCAAGACGTGGCAGAAAACCCGCTGCGAGGGGCTGCTCAACGCGGCCAAGGCGGCCGGGAACCGTCGTGACGCGGACGCGGCGATCCGCGCGCTGTGCGCAGAAGCGGCCACCGACATCCGGCAGGCGATCACCACCTGCACCGCCGAGCTGGGCACCGCGCTGACCTCGCTCCAGCGCGCGGCCGAAGGCGGGAAGGCCCTCACCGAGCTGTCCGATCCCGCGCACCCCCCGGCGGTGTTCACGATGCCGGTCGCGACCATCGCGTCCGCGCCGACGCCCACGCCCGTCATCAGCCTCCAGTCGCCTCCGCCGCCGAGCACGAAGCCGGTCGAGCCCGTGGTCACGAAGCCGGTCGAGCAGAAGCCCCCGGCGAACGAATCCGCGCGGTCGCACGGGACCTCGGAGCACCCCGTCCGGCACGTCTCGACCTCCAGCGGGTCGCCGGGATCGCACCACCCGGTGACCACCTCCGGCGGCCCGTCCGGTCCGCCGCCGTCGGGTGAGGTCGCGGACTGGATGCGCGAGGCCCTTTCCATCCTGTCCGCGAACGGAGTCGACGTCAGCGGGATCGACCCGGCGCAGCTGTACGCGATCATCCAGCACGAATCCGGGGGAAACCCGCACGCCATCAACGACTGGGACTCCAACGCCGCCGCCGGGCACCCGTCGAAGGGCCTGATGCAGACCATCGACTCGACCTTCGGCGCCTACCGCCTCGATGGTCACGAGGACATCTGGAACCCGGTCGACAACATCATCGCGGCCGTCCGGTACGCGATCGCGCGCTACGGTTCGATCAGCGAGGTACCCGGTATCGCCGCGATGACCTCGGGCGGGGGCTACGTCGGTTACTGAGCCACTGCACTGGATGCCGCGGATCCGAGCAGGTAGTTTATGTGTTAACTACTTGAGCGGAGGGCGGGTGCGCGGGTCGTGACTGCGGGTGAACTCGACTTCTGGTCCTTCGTCGAGCTCGCCAACACCCGGCTGACTGCCGAGTTCGGCTTCTCCCACCAGCTCGCCACCGAGGTGCTGCTGACCCTGAACCGGGCGTCCAACGTGATCACCTATGACCTCGAAGCCACCGTCCACCGGCCACGGGGGCGTTCGTGGTCGGGCTTCCGGCTGCTGTTCGTGACCTGGCTGGCAGGCCCGCTGGAGGCGAAGAAGGCCGCGGAGCTGACCGGGATGAGCCGCGCCGCGGTGTCCAACCTGGCGAAGACGCTGGTCGACGACGGCATGCTGGAGCGGACGCCGGGGGAGCACGACGGCCGTTCGGTGCTGCTGTCCCTGACCGAGCGCGGGCAGGCGGAGATGGTCGAGGTCTTCCGCGCGCAGAACGAGCGCGAGCACGAGTGGGCGGGCGTGCTCACCGAGACCGAGCAGCGGATCCTGGTCATGCTGCTCAACAAGCTCATCACCGACCGGGCCCGGTTCCGCGGCCGCACCTGACCGGTGCCCGCCCTTGCGTGCCCCCTCGGGTAGTACATAGGTTAACTACGTGAGCCTCTTCGCTGGATTCTTCGACGACGCGGCGGTGTTCCCACCCGGGTCGAAGCCGTTGCCGGATGCGGTCCCGGACCACGCGGGGCACCGGTCGGCCGGCTATCACGAGCTGGTGGGACCGCTGATCCTGGCAGCGCCCGCCCTCGCCGATCTCGGCTCGCTCGTGCGGGAGCCGCTCGAGATCGCGGTGACCGCGCCCGGTGGCCCAGCACAGCTTCCGGACGCGCTCGCCCGCGCCGCCGACCTGCCGGTACGGCTGAGCGGGCTCGAGGTCGCGGTGCCGGCCGAGTTGTCCGTGCCCGAGTTCTTCGGCGCGCTGGACGGGGCCGGTGACGTGCCGGTGTTCGTCGAGGTGCCCCGCGACGCCCGGCGCGCCGAGGTGATCGCGACCTGTGCGAAGACCGGCCACCATGCCAAGTTCCGCACCGGCGGGGTCAAGGCGGAGCTGTACCCGGACGAGGCCGAGCTGGCCGCCGCGATCGCGGCGGTGGTCGCGGCCGGGGTGCCGTTCAAGGCGACCGCCGGGCTGCACCACGCGCTGCGCAACACCGATCCGGTCACCGGGTTCGAGCAGCACGGGTTCCTCAACGTCCTGGTGGCGACCGCGGCGGCCCGCGACGGCGCGTCCGGGGCCGAGCTGGTCCCGCTGCTGGCCGAGCGCGACGGCGCCGTCGTCGCGCGGCGAGTGTCCGAAGTGGACGCGGGTGCGCGGGAGTCGTTCCGCTCGTTCGGCACCTGCAGCATTATCGAGCCGGTGACCGAGGTGGTGGGCCTCGGCCTGGTCCCCGCCTCGGTGCTGGGAGAAGGAGAGAAAGCGTGACCAGGATCGACATCCCCGACGGCTCGCTGTTCGGGGTGGCAAACCTGCCCTACGGCGTGTTCGCACCGCCTGGCGCCGCACCCCGCGTCGGCGTGCGCGTCGGCGATTCCGTGGTGGACCTCGCGGCCGCGCTCGGCGACGACGTGTTCGCGCGGCCGAGCCTGAACGCGTTCATGGCGCAGGGGCACGAGCGCTGGGTGGAGGTACGGTCCCGGGTCACCGAACTGGTCGGCGGCGAGGTGCCGGACGCCGCGGTGTTCGGGGTGGACGAGGTCGAGCTGCACCTGCCGATCGAGGTCGCCGACTACGTCGACTTCTACGCCTCGGAGCACCACGCGAGCAACCTGGGCAGGCTGTTCCGGCCAGGGGCCGAGCCGTTGATGCCGAACTGGAAGCACCTGCCGGTCGGCTACCACGGCAGGGCGGGCACGGTGATCGTGTCGGGCACGGACATCGTGCGCCCGTGCGGGCAGCGCAAGGCGCCGGACGAGGACGCGCCGACCTACGGCGCGTGCCGCCGCCTCGACATCGAGGCGGAGCTGGGCTTCATCGTCGGCACGCCGTCGCCGCTCGGCACCGCGGTGTCCACCGCGGACTTCGCGCGGCACGTGTTCGGCGCGGTGCTGGTGAACGACTGGTCGGCGCGGGACATCCAGGCGTGGGAGTACGTGCCGCTGGGGCCGTTCCTCGGCAAGAGCTTCGCGACGTCCATCTCTCCGTGGGTGGTGCCGCTGCTGGCACTGGAGCCGGCACGGGTGCCCACCCCCGCGCAGGATCCGGAGCCCTTGCCGTACCTGCGTGAGGACGAGCCGTGGGGCCTGGACATCGAGCTGTCGGTGTCCTGGAACGGGCAGGAGGTCACGCGCCCGCCGTACCGCGAGATGTACTGGTCGCCCGCCCAGATGCTGGCGCACCTGACGGTCAACGGGGCGTCCTCGCGCACCGGCGACCTGTACGCGTCGGGCACGATCTCGGGCGAGGAGAAGAACCAGCGGGGCGCGTTCATCGAGCTGACCTGGGGTGGCAAGGAACCGGTGACGGTGGGCGGCGAGGAGCGCTCGTTCGTGCTCGACGGGGACGAAGTGGTCATCTCGGCGACGGCCCCCGGTACCACCGGCCGGATCGGCTTCGGCGAGGTGCGCGGCCGCGTGCTGCCCGCCACGGAAAGCCGGCGCTGACGCGAGAAGGCAGGGGAACGGGATGAACTACCTCGAAGCCGAAGACCGCGCGGAGGTGTTCGTGCCGCACGCCTTCGACGAGCGCGTCGTCGACCTCGGCGAAGTTCGGCTCAACTACAGCACTGTCGGCGATCCGGCCCTGCCGCCGCTGGTGCTGATCCCTGGCCAGAGCAATTCCTGGTGGGCGTACGAGAAGGCCATGCCGCTGCTCGCCGAGGCGTTCCAGGTGTTCGCCGTCGACCTGCGCGGGCAGGGCCGCTCGACCTGGACCCCAGGGCGCTACACGATCGACAACTTCGGCAACGACCTGGTCCGCTTCCTCGATCTCGTGGTGGGCCGTCCGGCGATCGTCAGCGGGCACTCCTCCGGTGGCGTGGTGTCGGCGTGGCTGGCCGCCTTCGCCAAACCGGGCCAGGTTCGCGCGACCGTATGGGAGGACGCGCCGATCTTCGCCGCCGAGGTCACACCCGCCTGCGGCCCGTCGATCCGGCAGGGCATCGGCCCGATTTTCGGACTGTGGCACAAATGGCTCGGCGACCAGTGGTCCATCGGCGATGTCGAGGGCATGCTGAAGGCGCTGCCTCGCGAACTCCCGTCGTCGGTGCTGGCGGCGCTGTCGCGGATGGTCCCGCGCGATGAGCCCGCCGCGTCGGGCGTGCCGCAGAGCCTGAAGGAATACGACCCCGAGTGGGGCCGCGCCTTCGTCTCGGGATCGGCGAACGCCTCCTGCGATCACGAAAACCTGGTCTCCCACGTCAAGGTCCCGGTCCTGTTCACCCATCACTTCCACCAGGAGGACGCGTCGACCGGCAAGCTCATGGGCGCGATCTCGGACACGCAGGTGCGCCGCGTCGAAGAGCTCGTGACCGCGGCGGGCCAGGCGTTCACCTACCGGTCGTTCCCCGAGATGCCGCATTCGATGCACGAGCACGACGCCCGGCTTTTCGCCGATACCGTGATCGAATGGGTCGCGGAGCTGAGATGACGGGTGCCGCCCGGCGCAGGCGGGTGTTCCTGACCGGGGCGACCGGCAACTGGGGCCGCTACATCCTGCGCGAGTTCGCGGAGCGCGCGGACCGGTTCGACGTGGTGGCCCTCGTGCTGCCCGGTGACCGGGCGGCGATCCGGGAGTTCGAGCACGTCGGCAACCTGACCGTGGTGTTCGGCGATTTCACCGACTACGCCACGGTGGAATCCTGCGTGCGCGGCGCGGACTTCGTGCTGCACGTCGGTGCCGTGGTGTCCCCGTTCGCCGACGACCACCCCGAACTCGCGCACCGCGTGAACGTGGGCGGTGTCCGCACGATCGTCGAAGCGGTGCGCGCCCAGCCGGATCCGGGCGCGATCGGCGTCGTCGGCGTCGGTTCGGTCGCCCAGACCGGGGACCGGAACCCGCCGCACCACTGGGGCCGGGTGGGGGACCCGCTGCGGGTGTCCCACTACGACGAGTACGGCCAGAGCAAGATCGTGGCGGAGAAGGCACTGGTCGACTCCGGCCTGCCGAAATGGGCGTGGCTGCGGCAGACGGGCATCTTCCATCCCAGCCTTCTGGAGATCCGGGACCCGATCATCACCCACACCCCGTTCGGCGGCGTGATGGAGTGGGTTTCGGTGGAGGACGCCGCACGGCTGATGGCAGGCATCTGCGAGGACGGCGTCCCCGCCGAGTTCTGGGGCGGCGTCCACAACATCGGTGGCGGTGCCGCGTGGCGGCTGACGAACTGGGAGTTCCACACCGGGCTCGCCCGTGCGGTCGGCGCCGACGGCGTGCGGTCCTGGTACGAGCGCGACTGGTTCGCACTCCGGAACTTCCACGGCCAGTGGTACACCGATTCCGACCGGCTGCACGAGCTCGTGCCGTTCCGGCGCGACACGTTCGACGGGGCGCTGGGCCGCGCGGTGGCCGCCGCGCCGCGATCGGTCCGCATGGCGGGGAAGGTGCCGTCGTGGGTGGTGAAGCACCTCGTGCTGAAGCCGATGGCGCGCAAACCGCGGGGCACGATGTCGTTCGTCCGTGACGGCGACGAGGAGCGGATCCGCGCCTACTTCGGCTCCAGGGCCGAGTGGGAAGCCATCGGGGACTGGTCCACGTTCCGGCCACCGAACCCCGATCGCGCCGCGAAAGCACTCGACCACGGGTACGACGAGTCGAAGCCGCCGTCCGATTGGTCCACTGTGGACTACGCCACCGCCGCACGGTTCCGGGGCGGTGAACTGCTGAGCACCGACGTGCGCCGCGGCGCGATCGCGACCCCGCTGGACTGGCGGTGCGGGTTCGGCCACGAGTTCACCGGAAGCCCGAGGCTCATCCTGACCGCGGGCCACTGGTGCCCGGTCTGCGTGCGGGACACCTGGCACTACGACCTTCAAGCCGAGCGCAGCGAGTTCCTCGCCCAACTGACGCTGGAGCGGTGAACGAGCGTATCGGTGGCCCCGGTGCCGGGCGCCTGGCGGATGTGCCGGGCGTTCGTGCCGGGTATGGTCCGCCAGGGGGCGAACCTGCATCACGCGACGCCCGCGAGCGCGAGCCCGCCGAGGAAACGCCGCCTGCCGACGAGCGGGTGCGGACTTGCAGCCGGATGTGGTTCGTTCTCTCGCTTCATGCGGACCTCGTCGTCTCGAGCAAAGCGGCCAGGATCGAGAACCGTGCACAACTCTCAATCATGCTTCAACTTCCAACGAAAGGTGTCAACAATCAACGCTGGACAGACCTGGTGCGGCCGCGGAACCGAGACAAGGTCGAGCGTGGTGTGAAGAAATGGGTCAGTCGCGGAAATGTTCGATTGTGTTCGCTTGCGCGGGGCGTCGTCGTGAGGATGTGCGATACCCGCGCTCCGGTCAGTCCGAGAAGCTGCCCGACAGGTTGGCGGTGTTGTTGCTGCCGGGTGAGCCGCTGCCCGCGGTCCGGGTGACCAGCTTCCCGTCCACGGTGGCCGTCGCGGCCACGGTGCCGCCGGTGTGCCGCATGGTCAGCCGGAATTCGTGGGGTTCGGTGCCGTAGGGGGCCTCGACGTCCTTGCGCCAGGGAAGCTTCACCGCCTTCTCTTCGCTGACCTTGCCGTCGAGGGTGAAGGTGAGCGAGAGCGTGGCCGTGCCGGTCACCTCCAGTCGCACGAGGTGCTGCTTCGGCGCCGCGGTGGTCTCCGGCGGCGGCGTGGAGGCGGCTTGCCGCGGTGCTGCTCCGCATGCGGCGAGCAGGCAAGTACACAGCACGGCGGCGACGACTTTGCGGGTCATGGCGGACAGTAGAGCGCGCGCCGCGCGGGACCGGTCCCCGGTACGACGCGGATCGCACCTCACCAGGACCAGGTATTTCGATTGAGGTGACAGCGCCGTGACAGTGCCCCTTGATAGTCATTGCAATGCGGTTTCACTGGGGATGAAGGGTAGCTATCATTGTTATCGCGGTCTGGGGAGGCTGAATCATCGTGGATGTCGGCGCGCTATTCTTCGCCTAGGCCGGGTGTGGCAACACCGGCCGAAACGTAACTTATGCGTTCAACTGATCACCGGCGGCAGTTGAACGCCCGTACTGCACTGGGGTGCTGGTCGACGCCGAGGTAGCCGACGACCCGCTGCGGCCGGGTCCGTTCGTTAAGCGGCTGTTACGGCAGCGGCTTTGCTTCCGATCGTCTCGCTCTCGCTGACGTGGGCCGATGCGATTCACGCGTGCTCTATCCGGCCGTCATTTCTGTGCCGTCCGGGTTCCCGGAATTCACCTTCGGGGCCAAATACGGTCCAGGTTCGCTTTTCGATACGAAACCTATGGGGTTGGCGTGCACACAACATCTTCCTTGCCTGCCGACGGCGCCGAAGCGATCGCGGTGATCGGCGTCTCGGCCGGACTCCTGGACAACCCGTTCCCGTTCGACGTCGGCACCTGGTCCGGTAGCGCACTCGCGTGGATGGCGGTGGAAGACGCTGGTGTAGTGCCGGGACGGCTGGTGGACGGCCGGGTGGCGGTGACCGTGTCCCTGCCCGGTGCCGGCGCGCTGGTGGACGCGGCCGAGCGGGTGCGTACCGGACTCGGGGTGCACGGGACCGCGAAAACGCTTGTGTCCCAGCGATTTCCCGGGCTGAGCTCGATCGCGGTGGCCGCCGCGGAGTTGCGGTCGGGCCGGGCCGACGTCGCGCTGGCGGGGGAGTTCGGCCTGCCGGACGCCCTCGGCGGGTTCCTCGTCCTGAAGCGCCTGCCGGACGCGGTCGACGACGGCGATCTGTGCTACTGCCTCGTCGATGTGGTCCGGGAGGACGAGGCCAGTGCGATGGGCCAGGCGAACCCGTGTGCGCCGTCCGTGCTCGGCCTCGCGGAGCTGTGCGCGGCCTCGCGGCAGGTCGGCGAGCGGAACCCGGTGGTGGTGCCTGCCGACGGCTCGGGGCACGTGCTCGTGATCGCATCCGCACCGGCGGCTCCGGCGCTCGGCGAGCAGCACCGCGACGGTGCCGTCGTGCCCTGGGTGCTCTCCGGCCGGAGCCAGGCCGGGCTGTGCGCACAGGCGGGGCTGGTGCGGGACCGGCTGGGTGAGGTGGACTGGTCGGTATCGGCCGTCGGGCACACCCTCGCCACCACCCGGAGCGAGCTGCCCCACCGCGCGGTGCTTCTCGGTGCGACCGCCGACGAACTGCTGGCACGGCTCTCGCAGCTCGCGGAAGGAGGCCACGGCCCAGGGGTGATCAAGGGAACGGCCGCGGCGCGGAGCGCGGTCTTCGTGTTCCCCGGCCAGGGTTCGCAGTACGCGGGCATGGCGGTCGACCTGTGGAACCGGGAGCCGGTCTTCGCGGCGGAGATGTCGGCTTGCGAGGCCGAACTCTCCCGGCACGCGGACTGGTCGCTGCGCGCGGTGATCGAGGGCGCGGACGGCGCGCCGTCGCTCACCCGGCCGGACATCGTGCAGCCCGCGCTGTTCGCGGTCATGGTGTCGCTGGCCGCGTTGTGGCAGGCGCGCGGCGTGCGACCGGCCGCGGTCGTCGGGCACAGCCTCGGCGAGGTCGCCGCGGCCTACGTCGCGGGCGGGCTGGCGCTCGCCGACGCGATGCGGGTCGTGGTGCTGTGGAGCCGCGCGCAGGCGCTGCTCAGCGGGCAGGGCGACATGGCCTCGGTCTCGTTGCCGGAGGCAGAACTGCGCCCGCTGCTGGAAAAGTGGCGGGGCAGACTGGAGCTGGCCGCGGTCAACGGCCCGAGCTGGGGCGTCGTGTCCGGGGACAGCGACGCCATCACCGAACTGCTCGACGAATGCGCTGCGGCCGGCGTCCGCGCGAAGGCCATCGCGGTGGGGCTCGCCGCGCATTCGCGGCACATCGACCGCATCACCGCCCGGCTGGCCGCCGACCTCGGCGAGATCAGGCCGCGGGTGGCGACGATCCCGCTGTATTCGACGCTGACCGCGAGCCGGGTCGACGCGAGCGTGCTCTCGGCGGGGCACTGGTGCCGGAACCTCCGCAGCACGGTCCGCTTCGACGAGACGATCCGGGTGCTGGCCAAGGCGGGGCACCGCGTCTTCGTGGAGGTGAGCCCGCATCCGACGTTGACCATGGGCGTACGGGAGACCCTCGACGACTGCGGACTGGCGGGCACGGTGCTGGAATCGCTCCGCCGCGACGAGGACGCTTCGGCCCGGTTGCTGACGTCCATGGCCGAGGCCTACGCGGAAGGCGTCCGGGTCGACTTCTCCGGCTTCTTCGACGGCGGCGCGCGAGTGCGTCTTCCCGCCGTCGTCTGGCCGTCGGACGCGGAGCGCGACGAAGAGCGCCCCAACGGGTTCACCGACGCCATCGTCGCCGCCTCGCCAGGCGCGCGGTACGAGCTGGCGTTGTCGCTGGTCGTCGACGAGGTGTCGGGCGTGCTCAAGCGGGCCGACCGGATCGAAACCACCCAGCCGTTCCGCGACCTCGGGTTCGACTCCGTGCTCGCGATGGAGCTTTCGACGCGGCTGCGCGCCGCGACCGGGATCGCCCTGCCGGTGACGCTGGTCTTCGAACACCCCACACCGGAATCGGCGGCGAAGCGGCTGGTCGCGGAGATCTGCGGGGAAGCCTCCGCGGCGGCACCGGAGGCGCAGGCGTTCGGCGGCGGCGATCCGGTCGCGATCGTGGCGCTGAGCTGCCGCCTGCCCGGCGGTGCGGATACCCCGGAACGTCTGTGGCGGTTGATGGCCGACGGCGGCGACGCGGTCACGCCGTTCCCCGAGGACCGCGGCTGGGACCTGGCCGCGACCTACGACCCGGATCCGGCGGTGGCAGGCCGGACGTACGTGCGGGAAGGCGGGTTCCTGCACGACGCGCCCCTGTTCGACGCCGCGTTCTTCGGTATCGGCCCGCGTGAAGCGCTGGCGATGGACCCGCAGCAGCGGCTCCTGCTCGAGACCGGCTGGGAGGCGCTGGAGCGCGCCGGAATCGAGCCTTCGACCCTGCGCGGTTCGCAGACCGGCGTGTTCACCGGCGTCATGACGCAGGACTACGGCCCCCGGATGCACGAAGCCGACCCGGACCTCGAAGGCTACGTGCTGACCGGGACCACCGGGAGCGTCGCTTCGGGACGGCTCGCCTACACGTTCGGTTTCGACGGCCCCGCGGTCACCGTGGACACCGCCTGTTCGTCCTCGCTGGTCGCCGTCCACCTCGCCTGCCAGTCGCTGCGGGCAGGCGAATGCTCGCTGGCGCTGGCCGGTGGCGCGACCGTGATGGCCGAGCCGGGCATCTTCGTGGAGCTGTGCCGCCAGCAGGGGCTCGCGCCCGACGGCAGGGTCAAGGCGTTCGGCGCGGGTGCCGACGGCACGGCATTCGCCGAAGGCGTCGGTCTCGTGGTGCTCGAACGGCTTTCCGACGCCCGCCGCCACGGGCACCCGGTGCTCGCGCTGGTCAGCGGCAGCGCGGTCAACTCCGACGGCGCGTCGAACGGGCTCACCGCGCCGAACGGGACCGCGCAGCGGCGCGTCATCCGCCAGGCGCTGGCCAACGCGGGCCTCGCACCGTCCGATGTGGACGTGGTGGAGGCGCACGGCACGGGCACGCGGCTCGGCGACCCGATCGAGGCGGAAGCACTGCTGGCGACCTACGGCCGCGAGCGCCCGGCGGAACGCCCGCTGCTGCTCGGTTCGGTGAAGTCGAACATCGCGCACACCCAGGCCGCGGCCGGGGTGGCCGGGCTGATCAAGGTCGTGCTGGCACTGGGCAAGGGCGTGGTACCGCGCACCCTGCGCGCGGCGGAACCGACGCACCACGTGGACTGGTCGTCGGGCGCGGTCCGCCTGGTGACCGAACAGACACCGTGGCCGGAGACCGGCCGCCCCCGCCGGGCGGCGGTTTCCTCGTTCGGGATCAGCGGCACCAACTCCCACCTGATCGTCGAGCAGGCGCCGGACCAGTTACCCGATGCTTCCGGCGAGGTCACCGGCGCCGTGCCGTGGGTGTTGTCCGGGAGGACGGAACAGGCACTGCGCGCACAGGCGGGCAGGCTCGCCGAACACCTCCGGGCCGATCCGGGGGCAGGCGCCGCCGACGTGGCGCATTCGCTGCTCACCGCCAGGGCGCTGTTCGACCACCGGGCGGTGTTCGTCGGCTCCGATCGCGATCGGCTGCTGTCCGGGCTGGACGCGTTCGCCGGCGGGGCGGCCGGTGGTGCCGTGCGCGGCGAAGCGGGCCCGCGCGGCCGGACCGTGTTCGTCTTCCCCGGCCAGGGTTCGCAGTGGACCGCCATGGCGGTGGCGCTGCTGGACTCTTCCGCGGTGTTCCGGGAGGAGGTCCTCGCCTGCGTTCGGGCGCTGGAGCCGCATCTCGACTGGTCCCCGCTCGACGTGCTCCGGTGCGCGCCGGGAGCCCCGTCGCTGGACCGGCTCGACGTGGTGCAGCCCGTGCTGTTCACGGTCATGTCGGCGTTGACGGCGATGTGGCGTTCGGCGGGAATCGAGCCGGACGCCGTGGTCGGTACCAGCCAGGGTGAGATCGCGGCGGCGTACGCCTCGGGCGCGCTGGCGCTGTCCGATGCCGCGCGGCTGATCGCCTTGCGCAGCGAGGTGCTCGGGGAACACCTGGTGGGCAAGGGCGCGCTCGCCTCGGTCGCGCTGCCGCTGGAGGCGGCGCGCGCCCGGCTGGCGGCGTGGGGTGGACGGGTGGAGGTGGCCGGGATCACCGCGCCGAGCCTGCTCACGGTGGCTGGCGACGACGAGGCGCTGGACGAGTTCGTGGCCGGGTGCGTGCGGGACGGGATCCGCGCGAAGCGGGTGGCCGCGACCATTCCGACGCACTGCGCGATGGTCGACCCGGTCCGCGCGGACCTGCTCGCGGTGCTCGGCGAGATTCCGGCGAGGGCCACCACGGTGCCGTTCTACTCGACGGTGACGGGAAAGCCGATCGACACCAGCGAGCTGGACACCGGGTACTGGTACCGGAACACCAGGGAGCCGGTGCTGTTCGAACGGGCCACCGAGGCGCTGCTCGGCGACGGGTACACCGTTTTCCTCGAAATGAGCCCGCATCCGGTGATGCTCCTCGCGATCGAACAGATCGCGGCCGCGGCCGGTACCGCGGTGCTGGCCGCGGGGACGCTCCGGCGGGACGACGGCGGCCTCGACCGGATGCTGACCTCGCTGGCCGAGGTGTTCGTCCGCGGGGTGCCGGTGCGATGGGACGTCCCCGCCGCACGCCGCGTCGAACTGCCGACCTATGCCTTCCAGCGCAAGCGGTTCTGGCTGGAGGCGCCGAAGGCCGAAGGGCCCGGGGACGCCTCGGCGGCGGAGTTCTGGACGGCGGTCGGCGCGTCGGACACCGGGGCGCTGTCACTAGCGCTCGAACTCGGTACGGACGAGGAGCGGGACTCCCTGCGCGCGGTGCTGCCGAAGCTCGCCGACTGGTACCGGCGCACCGCGGGTGCGTCCGAAGTGGACGGATGGCGGTACCGGGTGGACTGGGTGCCGATCACCCCGCCGCCGATCGCCGCCGGGGGCCACTGGCTCGTGGTGGTCCCGGACAGCGAGGCGAAGCCGCACCGGGTGGCGGAAAGTGTTCTGGCGCTTCAAGAAGCCGGTGTGACCGCACAGGTGCTTGAGGTTTCGGGCCTGGAGGAGCGTGCGCCCCTCGCGTCGGCGATCGCCAAGGCACTGGACGGTGCCGAGGTCACCGGTGTGCTGTCGCTGCTGGCGCTCGACGACCGGCCGGACCCGGAGCACCCGGTCGTCCCGCGTGGTGCGAGCGCGACGGTGGCGCTGGTGCAGGCACTCGGTGACGCCGGAGTGGGCGCACCGCTGTGGTGCGCGACCGACGGTGCCGCCGGTGGCCCGGTGGTGCGCCCGGAGCAGGCCCTGCTCTGGGGGCTGGGGCCGGTGATCGGGCAGGAGCATCCCGCGCGGTGGGGCGGGCTGGTCGAACTGTCCCGCGCGGACGGCGAACGCGGCCGGAACCAGCTCGTCGCGGCGCTGCTCGGCGAACACGACGAAGACGAACTCGCGCTTTCCGGCGACGGCCTGCTCGCACGGCGGCTCGTGCCGGCGCCGGTGGGTGGCCTGGCGCCCCGGCGTGCCTGGCGGCCGTCTGGTACCGCGCTGATCACCGGCGGGACCGGCGCGCTCGGCGCCAACGTCGCGCGCTGGCTGGCGCGAACCGGCGTCGACCGGCTCGTGCTCACCAGCCGCAGCGGCCCCGCCGCGCCCGGTGCGGCCGATCTCGTGCGGGAACTCACCGAACTCGGGGCCGAGGTCAGCGTGGTGGCCTGCGACGCCGCCGATCGCGCGCAGCTCGCCGCGGTGCTCGACGCCGTACCCGCCGACTGTCCACTCACGACGGTCGTGCACACCGCGGCGGTGCTGGACGACGGGCTGATCGACACGCTGAACGTCAAGCAGATGGAGCAGGTGCTGCGGGTCAAGGCCGAGGCGGCGAAGAACCTCCACGAGCTCACCGAGGGCCTGCCACTGGAGAACTTCGTGCTGTTTTCCTCGGTGGCGGGGACGTTCGGCAGTTCGGGGCACGGCAACTACGCGCCGGGGAACGCGTTCCTGGACGCGCTCGCGCGGCAGCGCAGGCAGTCCGGGCTTCCCGGGATCTCCATCGCGTGGGGGCACTGGGCCGGGCACGGGCTCGGTGACGAGACCGTGGAGCAGCGGTTGCACCGCCGTGGCCTGCCGTCGATGGCCCCGGAGGCGGCACTGGTGGCGCTGCAGCGGGCGCTGGAGAACGAGGACCCGTTCGTGGTGATCGCGGACGTCGACTGGGCGCGGTTCGCGGCCTCGCGCACCGGCAGCGGCCTCGGGTCGCTGCTCACCGGCCTTCCCGGCGTGCGGCCGGGTACGGCCGAGGACGACGACGCGGAGAACGGCCCGTCGTTCCGTGACCGGATGGCCGGGCTCCCGCCTGCCGAACGCGAGGAAGCGGCGCTGGCGATGGTCCGGGCGCAGGTCGCCGACGTGCTCGGCTACGAAGACGTGGCCGAGGTGAGCCGGGTGCGCGCGTTCCGCGAGCTGGGGTTCGACTCGCTGGCCGCGGTCGAACTGCGCAACCGGCTCGGCGCGGTCGTGGACCGCACGCTGCCCGCGACCGTGGTGTTCGACCACCCCACACCGGTGGCACTGGCGAAGTGGCTGCTCGGCGAGCTCGCGATCGAACCACCCGGCGCGAAGGCGCTGCTCGGCGAGCTGGACCGGCTGGCCGCGAGTCTGTCCGATGTGGACCTGGCGGCGGAGGAGCGGGACCGGTTGCTGGGACGGCTGCGCACGATGACCGCGGCCGCCGGAGCAGGCACCGGTGGTGCCGTCGAGGGGCTGGACGGCGCGACCGACGACGAACTGTTCGACCTCGTCGACAACGACCTCGGCGTTTCCTGAAGACCGGCAGTGGAGAGAGGGACGGCACCGGGTGGCGACTGAAGACAGACTCCGCGAGTACCTCAAGCGCGTCATCGGCGACCTCGGCCAGACGCGCGCGCGACTGGCGGAGGTCGAGTCGGCGGCGCGGGAGCCGATCGCGATCGTCTCGATGGGATGCCGGTTCCCCGGCGGCGTCCGTTCGGCCGGGGACCTGTGGCGACTGGTGGCGGACGGCCGGGACGCGATCGGCGGGTTGCCCGCTGACCGGGGCTGGGATCTCGCCGGTCTGCTCGACCCCTCCGGCGAGCGCGCGGGCACCACCGCCGTCGCGCAGGGCGGGTTCCTCGACGGCGCGACCGAGTTCGACGCCGGGTTCTTCGAGGTCAGCCCCCGGGAGGCGACCGCGATGGACCCGCAGCAGCGCCTGCTGCTCGAGGTGTCGTGGGAGACGGTCGAACGCGCGCTGATCGACCCGCACCGCCTGCGGGGCAGCCGGACCGGGGTGTTCGCGGGCACCAACGGCCAGGACTACGCGCTGATGACGGACGCGACGGAGGACGTCGCCGGGCACCTCACCACCGGTGTGCCCCCGAGTGTCCTTTCCGGACGGATCGCCTACCACCTCGGGCTGGAGGGACCCGCGCTCAGCGTGGACACGGCGTGTTCGGCGTCGCTGGTGGCCCTGCACCTCGCCGCGCAGTCCCTGCGGCAGGGCGAATGCGACCTCGCGCTCGCCGGCGGGGTCACGGTGATGTCGAGACCGGGGCTGTTCACCGAATTCAGCCGGCAGGGCGGGCTCGCCGCCGACGGGCGGTGCAAGGCCTTCTCCGAACTCGCCGACGGCACCGCGCTGGCCGAAGGCGCCGGAATGCTGCTGCTGGAACGCCTGTCCGACGCGGTGCGCAACGAGCACCCGGTGCTGGCGGTGGTCCGGGGTTCCGCGGTGAACTCCGACGGCGCCAGCAACGGGCTGAGCGCGCCGAGCGGTCCGGCGCAGGAGCGGGTGATCCGCCGCGCGCTGGCACAGGCCGATCTCGCGCCGCACGACATCGACGCGGTGGAGGCGCACGGGACCGGCACCGCGCTCGGGGACCCGATCGAGGCCGGTGCGCTGCGGGCGGTGCACGGCGGCCGCGCGAGCCGTCCACTGTGGATCGGTTCGGTGAAGTCGAACCTCGGGCACACCCAGGCGGCGGCCGGGGTGGCCGGGGTGATCAAGATGGTGCAGGCGATGCGGCACGGTGTGCTGCCGCGCACATTGCACGCCGACCGGCCCTCGACGCGGGTGGACTGGTCGGACGGCGGCCTCCGCCTGCTCGGCGAGGAGCAGCCGTGGCCGGAAGCCGAGGGCAGACCCCGGCGCGCCGGGGTCTCCTCGTTCGGGATCAGCGGCACCAACGCGCACGTCGTCATCGAACAGTACGAGGCGGCAGCCGTTGTGCCAGCGCCAGCGACGACGTCTTCACCGCTGTCCCTGCCGGTCTCGGCGAAGGACGACGCGGCGCTGCGGGCACAGGCGGCGACGTTACTGTCCTATTTGGACGAGAATCCGGACGCCGCGCTGGCGGACATCGGCTATTCGCTCGCGGTGACCCGGCCCGCGTTCGCCCGCCGGGCCGTGATCACCGCGTCGGATCGGGCGGAGTTCGCGGCCGGTCTCACCGCGCTCGGGTCCGGTGCCGCGACCCCGGCGGTGACCACCGGCGAAGCCGGGGAAGGCGAACTGGCCTTTCTGTTCCCCGGACAGGGCGCGCAGCGGCCGGGCATGGGCGAGGAGCTGTACCGGGCGTTCCCGGCCTTCGCCGTCGCGTTCGACGAGATCGCCCGCTGCGTTGACGAACACCTCGACAAGCCGCTCCGTTCCGTGCTGTGGGGCGAAAACCGCGACCTGCTCGACCTCACCGCGTACGCGCAGCCAGGGCTGTTCGCACTGGAAGTGTCGTTGTCCCGGCTGCTGGAGTCCTGGGGAGCCCGGCCGGCCCGGCTGCTGGGCCATTCCGTCGGCGAGGTGGCCGCGACCGCCGTCGCGGGAGTGCTGTCGCTGCCCGACGCGTGCCGCCTGGTCGTGACCAGGGGACGGCTCATGCAGGCGCTGCCCACCGGAGCCCCGGCCATGTGCTCGATCCGGGCGAGCGCGGCGGAGGTCACGCCGCTGCTGGGGGAGGGTGTGTCGCTGGCCGCGGTCAACGGCCCGGCCTCGGTGGTGGTCTCCGGCGACGAAAGCGCCGTGCTGGACGTCGAGCGTCATTTCCGCGCGCTGGGCAGGGACACGAAACGCCTGCGCGTGAGCCACGCGTTCCATTCGGCGCGGATGGACCCGATGCTGGACGAATTCCGCGAAGTCGTCGAGTCGCTGTCGTTCCACTCGCCGCAGATCCCGATCGTCTCGACGGTCACCGGCGTCCCGGTGACCGCGGACGAACTGGGAACCGCGGA
The DNA here is from genome assembly GCF_039529815.1 of Amycolatopsis minnesotensis. Taxonomy (NCBI): domain Bacteria; kingdom Bacillati; phylum Actinomycetota; class Actinomycetes; order Pseudonocardiales; family Pseudonocardiaceae; genus Amycolatopsis; species Amycolatopsis minnesotensis. The sequence continues at coordinate 259,584 of NZ_BAAANN010000008.1, forward strand.
TTACTGGGTGCGCCAGGTGCGGCAGCCGGTCCTGTTCGCCGACGGCGTGCGGACGCTGGCCGCGGGCGGGGTCACCACGATGCTGGAGGTGGGGCCGGGGGTGGCGCTGACCGCCGCGGCCACCGAATGCCTCGACGACGACCGCGTACTGGTTCCGGCGCTGCGCCGGGGTATCCCGGAGCCCGGTTCCGCGCTGGCCGCGTTCGGCGCGCTGCAGACCGCTGGCACGGATGTCGACTGGGAGGCCAGGTACGCGGGTACCGGTGCCCGCCGGATTTCGTTGCCGACCTACCCGTTCCAGCGCCGCCGCTACTGGCTGGAGCGCCCGGCGAAGGCTGCGGCGGACCGCGGCGACGAATGGACCTACCGGACCGGATGGCAGCCCTGTGGCGAGGAATTCGCGCCGGAGGAGCCGGGCAGGTGGCTCGTGGTGTCGTCCGGAGCCGGCGGCGGGTGGGCCGAAGCATGCGGATCGGCGCTGCGCGAGGCCGGTGCCGAGGTCGTGACGCTGGATCTGGCCGGTGTCGAAGCGGTTCGGCGCGAAGTGACCGCTGTCGCCGTTTCCGGCCTGCGCGGGGTCGTTTCGCTGCTGGGCATGGACGACCGGACGGAGCGTTCGGTGCCGGTCGCGCTCGCCTCGACCACGGAACTGATCGGCGCGCTGGCCGGGCTGGATCGCGATCCGGCGCTGTGGCTGATGACCAGCCGAGCCGTCGCGACGGGGGCCGACGAGGTCACCACCGCCCCCAGCGCCGCGGTATGGGGTCTGGGGCAGGTCGCCAGGCTGGAATGCCCCGGGATCTGGGGTGGTCTCGTCGATGTGCCCGCGGCGGCGGACGGGTCCGCGGCGGCGGCACTCGCGCGCGTCCTGCTGGCCGCGCCGGTGGAGGATCAGCTCGCGATCCGGCCGTCCGGGGTGTTCGTACCCCGGCTGGCGCGCGTGGCGCTGACCCCCGGCCGCGCTTGGCGGCCGGGCGGCACGGTGCTGATCACCGGTGGTACCGGTGCGCTCGGCGGGCATGTCGCGCGGTGGGCTGCTTCCGCCGGTGCCGGCCACGTCGTGCTGCTCGGCAGGCGAGGGCGTGCCGCGGACGGCGCCGAAGCGCTCGAAGCGGAGCTGACCGGACTCGGCACGCGAGTCAGCTTCGCCGCCTGCGATGCCGGTGACCGCGACGCACTCGCCGGAGTCCTGTCCTGGGCCGGTGCGGACCATCCGCTCACCGCGATCGTGCACACCGCGGGTGTCCTCGCCGACGGCGCGCTCGCCACCATGACGGTGGATCGGCTCGCCGAGGTGTGGCGCGCGAAGGTCACCGCGGCGGAACACCTGCACGACCTGACGCGGGACCTGGACCTCGACGCCTTCGTCCTGTTCTCCTCCGCGGCCGGTGTCTTCGGCAACGCCGGGCAGGCGAACTACGCGGCGGCCAACGCGGCGCTCGACGCGCTCGCCTCGGAACGCCGCCGGCTCGGCCTGCCCGCGACCGCGATCGCTTGGGGCGCTTGGGAAGGCGCGGGCATGGCGGCGGGGGAAACCGGCGTGCGAGCGGCCAGGACCGGGTACCGGCCGATGCCGGCGAAGACCGCGGTCGAGGTGCTGCGGCGCGCGGCAGGGCACGGTGAGCCGAACCTGGTCGTCGCCGATGTGGACTGGGCCCGGTTCGCGGCGGCGTACCCCGTCTCGGGTGGCTTCCGGCTCGCCCAGCGGTTCACCGAGACGACGGCGGATCGACCGGTACCGCCGGTGCGCCGCGGCGCCGAGCTGGTGGACCACGTGCGCCGCACGGTGGCGGGCGTACTCGGCCACGACCCGGCACACCCGGTGCCGTCCGACCGGCCGTTCAAGGAACTCGGCTTCGATTCGCTGACCGCGGTGGAACTGCGGAACCGGCTCACCGGCACCACCGGCGTGCGGTTGCCGGTGACCGCGGTGTTCGACCACCCCACCGTTTCCGCGCTCGCGCGCTGGCTCGACGCGGAGCTGTCCGGCGACAGCGAACCGGTGAGTCACGCGGTGGCGAGCGCATCCGCCGACGACGAGCCGATCGCGATCATCGCGATGCAGTGCCGGTTCCCCGGCGGTGTCGAATCCCCGGAGGACCTCTGGGACCTCGTGGCGGCTGACGGTGACGCGCTGACCGCGCCCCCGTCCGATCGCGGCTGGGCCGACGGCGCCACCGGCGGCCTGCCGGGCGGATTCCTCGGCGGCGCAACCGGTTTCGACGCGGCCTTCTTCGAGATCAGCCCGCGCGAGGCACTGGAGATGGACCCGCAGCAGCGGCTGCTGCTGGAAGGCGGGTGGGAGCTGGTGGAGCGCGCCGGGATCGATCCCCGCGCGCTGGCCGGCAGCCGGTCCGGGGTGTTCATCGGGACGAACGGCCAGGACTACGCGACCCTGCTGCCCGAACCCGGAGCGGGCGACGGGCACCAGGGCATCGGGAACGCGGCCAGTGTGCTTTCCGGCAGGCTGGCCTACGCGCTGGGCACCGAGGGACCGTCGATCACCGTCGACACCGCGTGTTCGTCCTCGCTGGTGGCGCTGCACTGGGCCGCGACCGCGCTGCGGGACCGGGACTGCGATCTCGCCATCGCCGGTGGGGTCACGGTGATGTCGACGCCCAGCGCGTTCGCGGAGTTCGCCAGACAGGGCGGGCTGGCCTCCGACGGGCGGTGCAAGGCGTTCGCGGCCGCCGCCGACGGCACCGGCTGGGGCGAGGGGATCGGGCTGGTCCTGCTGGCTCGGTTGTCGGACGCCCGCCGGGCCGGCCACCCGATACTCGCCGTGCTCAAGGGGTCCGCGGTCAACTCCGACGGGGCCTCGAACGGCCTGACCGCGCCGAACGGCCCGGCGCAGCAGCGGGTGATCGGCGCGGCGCTGGCGAACGCCGGGCTGCGGCCGTCCGATGTGGACCTCGTGGAGGCGCACGGCACGGGCACCGCGCTCGGCGACCCCATCGAGGCGCGGGCGCTGCTCGCCGCCTACGGCAGGGACCGCGACCGGCCGCTGTGGCTCGGCTCGGTGAAGTCGAACCTCGGGCACACCCAGGCCGCCGCCGGGGTGGCCGGGCTGATCAAGGTCGTGCAGGCGATGCGGCACGCGGTGTTGCCGTCCACGCTGCACGTCGACGCGCCGTCCCCGCACGTCGACTGGTCGTCAGGACGGGTCGAACTGCTCACCGAGGCGCGGGCGTGGACTCGTGACTCCGGTCCCCGGCGCGCCGGTGTCTCGTCGTTCGGGATCAGCGGCACCAACGCCCACGTGCTGGTGGAAGAAGCCACTCCGGAAGGGAACGCCGCCGAGCGGGCCCTCGAAGCCACACGGCCCCTGCTGGCGTGGCCGGTTTCCGCGCGCGACGAATCCGCGCTGCGCGCACAGGCCGGCCGTCTCCTGTCGCATGTGGACGGTGAAGCGGGACCTTCGGCGGTCGACGTGGCGCACACGCTCGGCGTGGCCAGGACGAGGTTCGACCACCGCGCGGTGGTACTGGGCGCCGACCGTGCGGAACTCCGCGCGGGCCTGGAAGCGCTGGCCAGGGGCGAGGACGCGCCCGGGCTCGTGCTGGACGTCGCGACCGAGGGCGGGCTCGCGTTCCTGTTCTCCGGTCAGGGCACCCAGCGGTTCGGCATGGGCAAGGAGCTGGCGGCGGCGATCCCGGAGTTCGCGGCCGCGCTCGACGAGGTCTGCGCCGAGCTGGACCGGCATCTCGAACGGCCGGTGCGGGAGGTCATCTGGGGCGGGGACCCGGCAGCCGTCGACGAGACGGCCGTGGCCCAGCCGGGAATCTTCGCGGTCGAGGTGGCGCTCGCCAGGCTGCTGCGCGGGTGGGGCGTGGTGCCGGACGCGGTGCTGGGCCATTCGATCGGCGAGCTCGCCGCGGCCGAGGTGGCCGGGGTGCTCTCGCTCGCGGACGCGGCGAAGCTGGTCGCCGCGCGCGGCAGGCTGATGGGTGCCCTGCCGCCGGGCGGCGCGATGGTGTCCGTCCGGGCCGCCGAAGCCGAGGTCGTCCCGCTGCTGGACGACAGCGTCTCACTCGCCGCGATCAACGGGCCGGACTCGGTGGTGGTCTCCGGACCCGGGGCCGCGGTCGACGCGCTCGCCGAGCGGATGAGCGGACTGGGGTACCGGGTGAAACGGCTCCGCGTCAGCCATGCCTTCCACTCGTCGCTGATGGAGCCGATGCTCGCGGAGTTCCGCGCGGTGGCGGAAACGGTGACCTACCACCCGCCGCGGATCCCGCTGGTGTCGAACGTGACCGGCCGCATCGCCGACACGGCTGAGCTGATCACCCCGGACTACTGGGTGACCCACGTCCGTGCCGCGGTCCGGTTCCACGACGGGTTGGGTGCGCTTGACGGCCTCGGGGTGACCAGGTTCCTCGAAATCGGACCCGACGCCGCGTTGACCGGTCTCACCGGTGACCGGCCGCGGACGCCGGTGCCCGCCCTGCGTCGTGACCGGCCGGAGCCGAAGACGCTGCTAGCCGCGGTCGCCACCCTGTTCGCCGCCGGCACCGCGCCGGACTGGGCGGCCGTGTTCCCCGGTGGCCGCCGGGTGAGCCTGCCGACCTACGCCTTCCAGCGGCAGCGGTACTGGCCGCGCCGGCAGCCGCCGACCGGGCACGACGCGGCCGGCCACCCACTGCTCGGCTCGGTCGCGCCGCTGGCCGTCGACGACAGCGTGCTGTTCACCGGCACGCTTTCCCGCGACACGGTGGATTGGCTGCCGGAGCACGAGATCGACGGCGCCGTGGTAGTGCCGGCGACGGCGTTGCTGGACATGGCGATCAGGGCCGCCGACGAAGCGGGCTGCGATCACATCGACGAGCTGACCATGCAGGCACCGCTGGTGCTGCCGGCTTCGGGCGCGCGCTCCGTGCAGGTGTTCGTCGCCGCGCCCGAGGCCACCGGCGCACGGGCGATCACGGTGCACTCCCGGGCGGACACCGGTGGCGAGGACCGGAACTGGACCCGGCACGCGGTGGGCACGGTGTCCGTCGCGGCGGGGCCCGCACCGGTCGCCGAACCGTCCGCCTGGCCGCCCGCGGGTGCCGGACCGGTCGACCTGGACGGGCTCTACGGAAGGTTCAGGAACGCCGGATTCGCCTACGGCCCGGCGTTCCAGGGGCTCCGCTCGGTGTGGCGGCGCGGGGAGGAGATCTTCGCCGAGGTCGGGCTGCCCGAGCACGTGCGCGCCGAGTCCGACCGGTACGGAATTCACCCCGCGCTGCTCGACGCCGCCCTGCACGCGCTGGGCGCGGCCGACGAGGAGCGCGGCGTGCCGTTCTCCTGGCGTGGCGTGACCCTGCACGCGGGCGGTGCGGCGGCGCTGCGCATCCGGTTCGGCCCGGCGGGGAAGGCGGGCAAGACGCTCGTCGTGACCGACGCGACGGGTGGCCCGGTCGCCGAGGTCGAGGAACTCGACGTCCGATGGCGAACCGCCCCGGCCGCGGCAGGCGATTCGCTGTTCCGGCTCGACTGGCGGGAGGTCCGCCCGCCGGACGACCTGCCGGAGCGGGTGGCGGTGCTCGGCGAGGACACCGGGGCGGTGGCCGCGGCGCTCGGCGCGGCGGGAATCGGTGTCTCCCGCTACCCGGATTCCTTGGCACTGCGTGCCTCCCTGGTGCCGGGAACGCCCCCGCCGCCGGTCGCGGTCCTGTGCCTGCCGGTCGCGACCGGCGGCAAGGGGGAACGAGCCCGGACGCACACCGCGCACGTCCTCGCCGCCGTCCAGGACTGGCTGGCGGACGAGCGGTTCGGCGCGGTGAAGCTCGTCGTCCTCACGGCGGGCGCGGTCGCCACGGAAACCAGTGCGGAACTCACCGATCCGGGGCAGGCGCCGGTCTGGGGGCTCGTCCGATCCGCCCAGTCGGAGCAGCCCGGCCGCGTCGCGCTGCTGGACGTCGACGCGCACGCCGGTTCCTGGAGAGTGCTCGGTGCCCTGCTCGCGAGCGATGAGCCGCAGCTCGCGGTGCGAGCCGGTACCGGATACGCGCCCGCGCTCGGCAGGTCGGACGGGCCGGACCAGCTCGCCGTCCCGGTGGGTTCTCCGGCATGGCGGCTCGATGCCGAAGCCAAGGGCACTCTCGACGGTCTCCGGTTGACCGCGTGCGTCGAAGAACCACTGGCGGCGGGGCAGGTCCGGATCGAGGTCAGGGCCGCGGGGGTCAACTTCCGGGACGTGCTCAACACCTTGGGCATGTACCCGGGTGAGGCGGGCCTGCTCGGCGGTGAAGCGGCGGGCGTGGTCACCGAGGTCGGTGCGGGCGTCTCCGGGCTGGCTGCGGGGGATCGGGTGTTCGGCCTGGTATCCGGTGCGTTCGCCACGAGCGCGGTCGCCGACCAGCGCGTGCTCGCCGTGGTACCGGACGGCTGGTCTTTCACCGAGGCGGCGACCGTGCCGATCGCCTTCCTGACCGCGTACTACGCGCTCGTCGATCTCGCCGGGCTCCGGCGCGGTGAGTCGCTTCTGGTGCACGCCGCGGCCGGTGGGGTCGGCATGGCAGCGGTCCAGCTCGCCGGCTGCCTTGGCGCGGAGGTCTTCGGCACCGCGAGCCCGGTGAAGTGGGATGTGCTGCGGGACAACGGAATCCGCGAAGACCGCATCGCATCGTCGAGGACGCTCGAATTCGCGGAGCGGTTCTCCACCGGCGTTGACGTCGTGCTGAACTCCCTCTCGGGCGACTTCGTCGACGCGTCGGCACGGCTGCTCCGCGGCGGCGGGCGATTCCTGGAGATGGGCAAGACCGACATCAGGGAACCGGATTCGTTCGGCGAAACCGAATACCGGGCGTTCGATCTCATCGAGGCGGGACCGGACCGGATCCGGCAGATGCTCGCCGAGCTTCTCGCGTTGTTCCGCGCCGGCGATCTCCGGCCGCTGCCGATCACCGTGTGGGACATCCGGCGCGCTCCCGCGGCCTTCCGGTTCGTCAGCCAGGCGCGCCACGTCGGCAAGGTCGCGCTGACCGTGCCGCGCACCGTGGATCCCGAGGGGATCACGGTGCTCACCGGGGGCACCGGCACCCTCGGCAGCGCCGTGGCGAGGCACCTGGTGGAGGTGCGCGGCCGTCGGCGGCTGCTCCTGCTGAGCCGGGGCGGCGCGGCGGCGGAAGGCGCGGGCGAACTGGTCGCCGAGCTGACCGCGCTGGGCGCCGAAACCGACGTCGTCGCCTGCGACGTGGCCGATCGCGCCGCGCTGGCGGGGGTGCTGGCCGCGCGGAAGGACCGGCCGATCACCTCGGTCTTCCACCTCGCCGGGGTGGCCGACGACGGGGTGTTCGCCGCGCTTTCCCCGGCACGGCTGGAAGAAGTCTTCCTGGCGAAGGGGGACGCCGCGGTGAACCTGCACGAACTCACCGCCGGTGACGACGTGGCCGAGTTCGTGCTGTTCTCCTCGGCCTCCGGGGTCTTCGGCGGTGCGGGCCAGGCGAACTACGCGGCGGCGAACGTGTTCCTCGACGCGCTGGCGCAGCACCGGCACGCACTCGGTATGCCCGCGTCGTCGCTGGCGTGGGGGCTGTGGGCGGCGCGGAGCCGGATCAGCGGCGAACTGGGGGAGTCGGATCTGCGGAGGCTGGCGAAGCAGGCGTTCCTGCCGCTGGACACCGAGGAGGCGCTGCGCCTGCTGGACACCGCGACCGGGCGGGGCGACCCGGCGCTGGTGCCGATCCGGCTGGACCGGGCCGCGCTGTCGGCTCGGCGGGACGCGGGGGAGGAGGTGCCGGCGGTACTGCGGAACCTCGCCACCGGGCGGGTCCGGCGGCCGGACGCGGCGCGACGAGGGGCGGTGCCGCCGAACCTGGCCGAACGCCTCGCGCCGCTGTCGGCGAGCGACCGGCACCACCTGGTGCTGGAACTGGTGCGCACGAAGGCGGCCGGGGTGCTGGGGCACGCCGGTACCGACGGGATTGGCGTCGACCGGGCCTTCAAGGAACTCGGCTTCGATTCGCTCACCGCCGTGGAACTCCGGAACGCGCTGAACGCCGCCACCGGGCTCCGGCTGCCCGCGACCGTCGTCTTCGACCACGCGTCGCCGGAACGGCTGGCCGGATACCTGCTCGACGAAGTGGCGCTCGAGTTCGGAGTCACCGAAGCCGGGCCGCTCGCCGAACTGGCGCGGATCGAGGCCGCGCTCGGTGAGATCGCGGTGAGCGAGGAGAACCGGGTGCTCGCCGCCGTGCGCCTCCGGGCCATTCTGGCTTCGTGGGAGACGGGGACCGAAGACGAGCCGGATCTCGGCGCGAAGACGAACGACGAGTTGTTCGAACTCATCGATCGGGACCTGGGGGTTTGTGACGATCGTCGCGAAAAACGTACGACTGACCGGCGTTGAACGTCTTCGCCATTCTTCGTACGCTGTCCTCGGCACTCTGCATCTGTTGCCTGATATCAATTTTCTGGGGAAGAACGGGCAGTGACTGAGTCAAACGAATTTCGGCTGATGCCGTCGGACCCGCACAGCGGTCTCAGCTCCGAAAGCTGGGACGAGGCGCGGTCTCGGGCGCGGGGGAGCGGCACGACCTCGGTCCTGCTCGGCAGGCTGCTCTCCGCCGACTCGCCTCGGCTGTCCGGGGAAAACCCCGCGCATACGAGGATGCTCGCCACGAGCGGTGCGCTGATGCCGCCGATCGTGGTGCATCGCCAGACCATGCGGGTGATCGACGGAACGCACCGGCTCGCCGCGGCGAAGCTGCGTGGCGAGGAGTGGATCGAGGTCCAGTTCTTCGACGGCACACCGGAGGAAGCCTTCCTGGTCGCCGTCGAGACCAATACCGAACGCGGCCTGCCCCTGTCGATCGCCGAGCGCGAGACCGCGGCGATGCGGGTGCTCGCGTCCTTCCCGCAGTGGTCGGACCGTGCGATCGCGGCGAAGACGGGGCTCGCGGCCCGGACCGTGAAGCGGATCAGGGACAGCACTACCACGAAGGACCAGCAAACGGACGCCCGGATCGGCAGGGACGGCAGGGTCCGGCCGCTCAACAGCGTCGAGGGCAGGCTCCGGGCGAGCGCGGTGATCTCGTCGCGCCCCGAGGCGTCGCTGCGCGCCGTGGCGAAGGAGGCCGGGATATCGGTGGCCACGGCGCACGACGTGCGGCGGCGCGTCCAGCGCGGTGAGAGCCCGATCCCGGACGGGCTCGCTCCGGCGGATGCGGGCGAGCCGATCCCGCGCCCGGCCCGGCCGCTGCCCACCAGGGAGGCCGACCCGGTGGGTGCCGGTCTCGACCAGCTGTGGGAAAAGATTTCGAAGGATCCGGCACTGCGGTTCTCCGATTCCGGGCGCGCGTTGCTGCGCTGGCTCAGCTTCCACGCGATCACCACCGCCGAGCTGGAGCGGCTCATGGAATCGGTGCCGGACTACGGAACGGGTGCGGTCGCGCTGCTGGCGACGCAGTGCGCGGACACCTGGCGGCAATTCGCCGAAAAGCTCGCGGAACGGGACAGGGCGAGCGCCTGACCGGCCACAGAATTTAATTCGCGTTTTGCCCGGGTCTTTTTCCGGCCGGTTCACTGAAAGGGTTTCGGGGGCGTAGTGCGTCGGCACCTCGACCAGGGGAATGGGGAATGCGCTGTGTCGTCTGAGGAGCAGAAGCTTCGCGACTACCTGACCAGGGTGGTCACCGAGCTGCGGCAGACCCGGCAGCGGCTGCACGAGGCCGAGTCCTCGGCCGCCGAACCGATCGCCGTGACCGGGATGGCCTGCCGGTTTCCCGGCGGGGTGCGCACCCCCGACGAGCTGTGGGAGCTCCTCACCGGCGAAGCCGACGTGGTGACCTCCTTCCCGGCCGACCGGGGCTGGGACCTGGCGACCCTGTTCCACACCGAGCCGGGGCACCCCGGCACCAGTTATGCCCGCGAGGGCGCGTTCGTCGACGGGATCTCCGAGTTCGACGCCGAGTTCTTCGGCATCTCCCCGCGCGAAGCCACCGCGATGGACCCCCAGCAGCGGATGCTGCTCGAAGTCGCCTGGGAGGCGGTCGAACGGGGCGGTATCGACCCCCGTGCCCTCCGCGGGAGCGCGACCGGTGTGTTCGCCGGGGTCAGCGGCGGGGAATACGGCGCCGTGCAGGCGCGCACGGACGAGGACCTCGGCGGCTACCTCGGCGTGGGCAGGGCGGCCAGTGTCGCATCCGGCCGCCTTTCCTACTGCCTCGGGCTGGAAGGCCCCTCGCTCACCGTGGACACCGCCTGTTCGGCGTCGCTGGTCGCGCTCCACCTGGCGTGCCAGGCACTCCGGCTCGGCGAGTGCTCGCTGGCGCTGGCGGGTGGCGCCACCCTGCTGTCCACTCCCGAGGTCTTCGTCGAGTTCTCCCGGCAGCGCGCGTTGGCGCCCGACGGCCGTTGCAAGCCGTTCGCGGCGGACGCCGACGGGACGGGGTGGGGCGAGGGCGTCGGTGTCCTCACCCTCGAACGCCTGTCGGACGCGCAGCGCAACGGGCACCCGGTGCTCGCGGTGATCCGCGGTTCGGCGGTGAACTCCGACGGGGCCAGCAACGGGCTGACCGCGCCGAGCGGCCCGTCCCAGCGCAAGGTCGTGCTCGGCGCGCTCGCCGCCAGTGGACTGTCCACATCGGACGTGGACGTGGTGGAGGCACACGGCACGGGCACCGTGCTCGGCGACTCGATCGAGGCGGGCTCCCTGCTGGCGACCTACGGCCGAGGGCGGGAGCCGGGCAAGCCGGTGCTGCTCGGCGCGGTCAAGTCGAACCTCGGGCACACCCAGGCCGCGGCCGGGGTGGCCGGGGTGATGAAGATCGTGCTGGCGATGCGGCACGGCGTGCTGCCGAAGACCCTGCACACCTCGGCGTTGTTGCCGGGGGTGGAGTGGGAAACCGGTGGCGTCGCGCTGGTCCAGGAGGCGACGGCGTGGCCCGATCGCGGACAGCCCCGTCGCGCGGGCGTCTCGTCGTTCGGGATGAGCGGGACCAACGCGCACGTGATCCTCGAACAGGCGCCCGCGCCGGAGGCCGGGCTGCCTGCCGAACCGCACGGCGCGATCCCGTGGGTCGTCTCGGGGCACAGCCGGAGCGCACTGGTGCAGCAGGCGGCCCGGCTGGCCGCGCACGCCCGCGCGAACCCGGACCTCACCCCGGCCTCGATCGGCCGTGCGCTGGCCACGACGCGGACGTCGTTCGCCCGCCGGCTGGTCGTGGTGGGTGATGACCGCGGGCAACTGCTCGACGGGCTGGACACCGCGGCCGCGGGGGAACCGAGCCCGTACATCGTCGAAGGGACCGCGAGGACGCTGGGCCGGATCGCGCTGGTGTTCCCCGGGGCGGGCGGGCAGTGGCGGGGCATGGGCGCCGGGTTGCTCGAGTCCTCGCCGGTCTTCCGGTCGACGGTGGAATCCTGCGCCGAGGCGTTCGCACCGCACCTGGACTGGTCACTGGTGCCGGTGCTGCGCGGGGACGCCGGCGCGGCGCCTCTGGAGCGCGTGGACGTGATCCAGCCCGCGCTGTTCGCGATGATGGTGTCGCTTGCCGAGGTGTGGCGCGCCCACGGTGTGGTTCCCTCCGCCGTACTGGGTCATTCGCAGGGCGAGATCGCCGCCGCGTGCGTGGCGGGCGCGCTGTCGCTGCCGGATGCCGCCCGCGTGGTCGCGCTGCGGAGCCGGGTACTGGCCGCGCGGCTTTCCGGCCGGGGCGCGATGATCTCGGTGCCGCTGCCGGAGGACGACGTCCGCGCGCGGATGGCGCGGTGGGGCGACCGGCTGGCGGTTGCGGCGTTGAACGGCCCGGCCGCGGTGGCGGTCGCGGGTGATCCCGAGGCCGTTGCCGAGTTCACCGGGGCCGCCGAGGCGGACGGGATCAAGATCGGCCGGATCCGCTCGGGTTTCGCCTCGCACTCACCGCAGGTGGAGTCCATCCGGGATGAGCTTCTGTCCATTATGGACGGTATCGTGCCGAGGACGGCGGAGACGGTGTTCTGCTCGACCGTGACCGGGGAGCCGATCGACACCCGGTCGCTGACCCCGGAGTACTGGTACCGCAACCTGCGGCAGACCGTCCGGTTCGACCACGCCGTCCGGACCCTGCTCGACCAGGGCTTCGACACCTTCATCGAACCGAGCGTGCATCCCCACCTCACGGTGCTCGTCGACCGGATCGCCGAGCACCACGGCAGTTCCCCGGTTTCGGCAGGCACGCTCCGGCGGAACGAGGGCGGCCGTACCCGCCTGCTCAAGTCTCTCGCCGAGGCGCACGTTCGCGGGGTCGGAGTGGACTGGTCCGCGGCACTGCCCGCGACCGGCCACGCGGATCTCCCCACCTACGCGTTCCAGCGCGAGCGGTTCTGGCCGAAGCCCGCGCCCGAGCGGCCGGGCCCGGCCGTGCCCGACGACGGGTTCTGGTCCGCCGTCGAACGGGGCGACCTCCCGGCCGTGGTGGGCGTCGAAGCGGGCACCCCGCTGCGCGAAGCCCTGCCCGCGCTGGCCGCGTGGCGCCGGCGGTCCGAGGACTCGGCCGCCGCGGACGGCCTGCGCTACCGCGTCGGCTGGCAGGCGATCCCCGATGGCCCGTCGTCACCGGCGCCCGGCCGGTGGCTTGTGCTGGTTCCCGCCGGTCTCGCCGAGGATTCCCGCACCACCGCCTGCCTGCGCGCACTCGAAGGGCGCGACGCCGTCTTGCTCGAAGTGTCCGAAGAGGACACCGACCGAACCGTGCTGGCGGCACGGCTGGCCGGTGCCGGTGCGGAACCCGCGGGCGTGCTCTCCCTGTGGGCGCTGGCCGAACACGCGCACAGCCGGTACCCCGCGATGAGCGTCGGTACCGCGGGCGCGGTGTGCCTCGTGCAGGCCACGGCCGATCTCGGCTGGACGGCGAAGGTGTGGCTGGCGACGAGCGGCGCGGTGGCCGCCACGCCCGCCGATCCGCCGCCGCGGCCGGACCAGGCACCGGTGTGGGGCGTCGGCCAGGTGGCCGCACTCGAACACCCCGGCCGGTGGGGCGGGCTCGTCGACCTGCCCGGCGCGTTCGGCGAACGCGCGGTCGCGAGGCTCGGCGCGGTCCTCACCGGCGGTTCCCGCGAGGACCAGGTGGCGATACGCCAGGGTGCGTCACTTGCGCGACGGCTCGAAACCGCCTCGGCCGACGCCGCCGCGGAGACGTGGACTCCGCGCGGAACGGTGCTCGTCACCGGCGCGACCGGCAAGATCGGCCCGTTCGTCACCCGCTGGCTCGCCGAACACGGCGCGGACCACCTCGTGCTCGTGTCCCGTCGCGGGGGTGGCGCGGAGCTGGCGGGCGAACTCCGCGCGCTCGGCGCGAGGGTGACCGTCGCCGCCTGCGACATCGGTGACCGCGCGGCGGTGCGTGCGCTGCTCGACGGGCTCGCTGCCGAAGGAACCCCGGTCCGCGCGGTGGTGCACCAGGCACTGGCCGCCGAGCTGACCCCGCTCCGCGAGGTGGACCTCGCCGAGTTCGCGGACGGTCTCGCCCCCAAGGTGCTCGGCGCGCGGCACCTCGACGAGTTGCTTCCGGACGACCTGGACGCGTTCGTGCTGTTCTCCTCGGTGGCCGGGATCTGGGGCAGCGCGGACCACGGTGCGTACTGCGCGGCGAACGCGTACCTGGACGCGTTCGCCGCGCGGCGCCGGGCACGTGGGGCGAAGGCGCTCTCGATCGGATGGGGCCTCTGGGACCTGCCGGAGCTCACCGACGGGACCACGGAGGACCTCACCGCTCTGGTCCGCCGTCGCGGGCTGGAGTTCCTCGACCCGGGAATCGCGCTGGCCGGGCTCGGGAACGCGCTCGCCCGCGACGAGACCACGACCGTGCTCGCGCGCGTCGACTGGCCCCGGTTCCTCCCGGTGTTCGAGTCCGCGCGGCCGAGTCCGTTGTTCGACAACCTGCGCGCGGCGCCCGGTGACGGGCGCCCGCGTGAGATGGCGGGCTCCGAGTTCGCCCGCGACCTCGCCTCGCTGAACGTCCGCGAGCGGGATCGCGTGCTGCTCGACCTGGTCCGGGCCAGGGCCGCCGTGGTGCTCGGGCACGGTTCGGCCACCGCGGTGCGTCCCGGCCAGGCGTTCGGCGAGCTCGGATTCGACTCGCTGACCTCGGTCGAACTGCGGGACCAGCTCTCCGGTGTCCTCGGCCTCCGGTTGCCCGCCACCTTGCTGTTCGACCATCCGACGCCGTCGGCGGTGGCCGCGCACCTCGCCACGGAGCTGTTCGGCGACGACGCGCCCACCGGGGAACACGGCCGAGAGACGTCCGCGGGCCTGGAACCCCTCGCCATCGTGTCGATGGACTGCCGGCTCCCCGGCGGGGCTTCGTCGCCGGAGCTGCTGTGGGACATCCTCGACAACGGACGTGACGTGATTTCCCCGTTCCCCGTCGATCGCGGCTGGGACCCCGGCCTCTACCACCCGGAACCCGGTCGCGCCGGGCACAGCTACACCCGCGAGGGCGGGTTCGTCCTCGACGCCGCCGAGTTCGACGCCGATTTCTTCGGCATCTCCCCGCGTGAAGCGCTCGCGACAGACCCCCAGCAACGGCTGCTGCTGGAGACGGCGTGGCGAGCCGTGGAGCGCGCCGGTATCGACCCGGATCGGCTGCGGGGCAGCAGGTCCGGGGTCTTCGTCGGGGTGAGTTCCAACGGCTACGGTGGCGGGCTGGTGAGCAGCACCCCCGAGCAGGACCGGTACCTGCTCACCGGGTCCACCGCCGCCGCGGTGTCCGGGAGGCTGGCGTACGCCTTCGGGCTCGAAGGGCCGACGATGAGCGTCGACACCGCGTGCTCGTCGTCGCTGGTCGCCCTGCACCTCGCGGCACAGGCGCTGCGCGCCGGCGAATGCGATCTCGCCCTCGTCGGCGGTGTCGCGGTGATCGCGACCCCGGTGGTGTTCACCGAGTTCAGCCGCCAGCGCGGGCTGGCGGCGGACGGGCGGTGCAAGGCGTTCGCGGACGACGCCGACGGTGTGGGCCTCGCCGAAGGCGCGGGTGTGCTCGTGGTGGAACGCCTTTCCGACGCCCGGCGCAACGGCCACCCCGTACTGGCTCTGCTGCGCGGCTCGGCCACCAACTCGGACGGCGCGTCCAACGGCTTCACCGCACCGAACGGCTCCGCGCAGCGCCGGGTGATCGAGCGGGCGCTGATGGACAGCGGTGTCGCCAGCTCCGATGTGGACGTCGTCGAAGCGCACGGCACCGGGACGAGCCTCGGCGACCCGATCGAAGCACGAGCGCTGATCGCGACCTACGGCCGGGACCGCGGCCGTCCACTGTGGATGGGATCGCTGAAGTCGAACATCGGGCACGTGCAGGCGGCGGCCGGGGTGGCCGGGGTGATCAAGATGGTGCTGGCGCTGCGGCACGAGCGGCTGCCCCGCACCCTTCACGTGCACGGTCCGTCCGCGGAGGTCGACTGGGCCGAGGGTGACGTGGAACTGCTGACCGAAGCCAGGGACTGGGCCGCCGCGGATCGGCCGCGGCGGGCGGCGGTGTCGTCGTTCGGTCTCAGCGGCACCAACGCGCACGCGGTGCTGGAAGAGGCTCCGGCCGAAGCCGCGGACGAGCGTGCCGAAGGGCGCGAACCCGTGGTGGTGCCGTGGCTGTTGTCCGCGAAGGACGAGCACGCACTGCGCGCGAAGGCCGCCGAGTTGCTGTCCGAAATGGACCGTAACACGGATTCCACAGTGGACCTGGCGTTCTCGCTGGCGACGACGCGCACCCAGTTCGACCACCGCGCCGCGGTGGTCGGGTCCACTCCGGACGAACTGGCCGCAGGGCTTCGCGCACTCGCGGCCGGCACCGACGCCGCGTCGCTGACCAGTGGGGTTGTCGCTGAAAACGGTGGGATCGGCTTGCTGTTCCCCGGCCAGGGCGCGCAGCGGCTCGGCATGGGCCGCGTGCTGCACAGCGCGTTCCCAGGGTTCGCCGACGCCTTCGACGAACTCTGCGCGGAACTGGATCGTCACGTCGACCTGCCGGTGCGGGAAGTGCTGTGGGGCGAAGACGCGACGCTGGTCGACGACACGGCGATCGCGCAACCGGCGCTGTTCGCGGTCGAGGTGGCCTTGGCGCGGCTTCTGCTGTCCTGGGGCCTGGTACCGGACGTCCTCATCGGACATTCGATCGGGGAGCTGGCGGCCGCGCACGTCGCCGGGGTGTTCGGGATCGAGGACGCGGCGCGGCTGGTGGCGGCCAGGGGCAGGCTGATGGCCGCCCTGCCCGCCGGTGGCGCGATGAGCTCGGTCCGGGCCACCGAGGACGAGGTCCGCCCGATGCTCGGCGGCCGGGTATGGCTGGCGGCGGTCAACGCGCCGGACTCGGTGGTGTTTTCCGGTGAAGCGGAAGCCGTCGAGCGGGTCGCGCACCAGTGGTCGGAGCGGGGCCGCGCGACCAAGCGCCTGCGGGTCAGCCACGCGTTCCATTCGGGCCTGATGACCCCCGTGCTGGCGGAGTTCCGGGCCGTCGCCGCGGAGATCGGTTACGCGCCACCCCGCATCCCGGTGATTTCCACGGTGACCGGGCAGCGGGCGGACGAGCTGACGTCGCCGGAGTACTGGGTCCGGCAGGTGATGGCGACCGTGCGCTTCGCCGACGCGGTGACGGCCGCGCGCGAACTCGGCGTGACCACGTTCCTGGAGACGGGGCCCGGCGGTGCGCTGAGCGCGTCGGCAGGCGAGACGGCTGGTGCGGAGGTCGCGGCGGTGCCCGCCCTGCGCCGCGATGAGGACGAGGAACGGTCGCTGGTGACCGCGCTCGCCGCCTTGCACACCCGCGGGGTGCCGATCGACTGGACCCGGTGGTACGCCACGTCCGGCGCCCGTCGCGTCGATCTGCCGGTGTATCCGTTCCAGCGCAGGCGGTACTGGCTGGACCCCGAACCGTCGGTCACGGCCGTCTCCTCCGGTGCGGAGTCCTTGGCCTACCGGCTGGCGTGGCAGCCCGTGCCGGATGCTTCCCTTGGCGCTCCGGGAAAGTGGCTCGTGTGGTCAGCGGCAGGCCCGGACGCGACCGCGTGCGTCGCCGCGATGGAACGCGCGGGCCATACGGCGCGGCTGGTGAGTGACTCCGCTGTCCACTCCTGGGACGAGGACGTCCGAGGAGTGCTTTTCCTGGCCTGCGCGGAAGTCGGCCCGCATCCGTCCGATTCCCTCGCACGGCTGGCGAAGCTGGTGTCCGAACTGGACGCCGCCGCGGTGCGCGCGCCGGTGTGGTGCGTCACCAGGGCCGGGGTTGCGGTGCGGCCGGGCGATCCCGCCGATCCGGACCAGGCCCTGTTCTGGGGCTTCGGCCGAGCGGTGGCGAAGGAACTCCCCGGGGTGTGGGCCGGGCTGGCGGATCTGCCGGCCGTCGCGGACGAGCGGACCTGGGACGGGCTCGTGACCTCGGTGACGGCGCTCGGCACGGAGGACCAGCTCGCCGTTCGGCACGCGGGCACCTTCGCCGCCAGGCTGGTGCGCGCCACCGGGCAACGCGAGCCCGGTGCCTGGCGGACCTCGGGCACCGCGCTGGTCACCGGTGGCACCGGGGCCGCCGGGGCGCATACGGCACGGTGGCTCGCCGCCGCGGGTGCCGAACAGCTGGTACTGCTGAGCCGACGTGGCGCCGCGGCCGAAGGCGCCGACGAACTCGTCGCGGACCTGACCGCGCTCGGTACCAAGGTCGTGATCGAGTCCTGTGACATCGCGGACCGCGAAGCGCTCCGGGACGTGCTCGACCGCGTCACCGCCGACATTCCACTGAGGACGGTCGTGCACACCGCGGGCGTACTCGCGGACGGCACACTGAACTCGCTCACACCGGACCGGTTCTCCGCCGTACTGCGCGCGAAAGTGCTGGGTGCGAGGAACCTGGACGAACTCACCCGTGGCCGCGAGCTGGACGCGTTCGTGCTCTACTCCTCGGTCGCGGGCACGTTCGGGAGTCCGGGCCAGAGCAACTACGCGGCCGCGAACGCGGCACTGGACGCGCTCGCGCACCGGCGGACGGCCGAAGGACTCGCCGCGACCTCGGTCGCCTGGGGCGTCTGGGCAGGCGGCGGTATGGCGGACGCGCGGGTGACGGGTAGCGCGGGGCGCAAGGGTTTGACGCCGATGGCACCAGCGCTCGTGCTGTCGGCGCTCGAAAAGGCATTGGTGCGCGGCGAAACCACACCGGTCGTGGCGGACGTGGACTGGCCGCTGCTGATGGGGGAGCTGGCCGCGGTGCGCGGGACCGCGATGTTCGACCTGATCCGCGAAGCCACCGTCGAGCGGCGGCCGGAACAGGAGAAGACACTGCGGCACCGGCTCGCCGAGTGCGCGCCGTCCGAACGGCAGCAGGCGGCGCTCGACCTGGTGTGCGCCGAGGCGGCGGCCGTTCTCGGCCACCCGCCCACCGACCGGATCGACACCGCGCGCGGCTTCCTCGAGATGGGTTTCGACTCCCTGACCGCGGTCGAGCTGCGGAACCGGCTCAGCACGGCCACCGGTACCGAACTGCCGACCACGGTCGCCTTCTACCACTCGACGCCGGTCGCGCTCGCCCGCCACCTCGTCGACGAACTGGGGGAGAAGGACGCCGTCGCCGGGCTCGCCGAGCTGGACCGCCTGGAGGAAGTGCTCCCGGCACTGGCCACGGCGCAGCGCGAGGCGATCGTCGCGAAGCTGGACGTTCTCGCCGGTGCCTGGCGGACGTCGAAACCGGCCGACGACCACGTGTCCGTGTCCGATGAGGAGCTCTTCGACCTCATCGACGACGAGTTCGGTGCGCACTGACCCATGACCGCGAAACCCCAGCCCGGCCCGGCCGGACAACGAGGTGAAACCCGCATGGCGGAAGACAAGCGGCTCCGGGAGTACCTCAACCGGATGGTCGGTGACCTTCGCCGTGCCCGTGAACGGGTGCGGGAGCTGGAGGCGGCAGCCGCCGAGCCGATCGCGATCATCGGCATGGGCTGCCGGTTCCCTGGTGGCGTCCAGACCCCGGAAGATTTGTGGGGCCTTCTGGAATCCGGTGCGGACGCGATCTCCGAGCCGCCTGCCGACCGCGGCTGGCAGCTCCGCGAGCCGGTGCTCGGCGCCTTCCTGCACGACGCCGGCGGGTTCGACGCGGAGTTCTTCGGGATCAGCCCGCGCGAGGCGGTCGCGATGGACCCGCAGCAGCGGATCCTGCTCGAAGTCACCTGGGAGGCGTTCGAGCGGGCGGGAATCGAACCGCGGTCCGCGAGGGGAAGCCGGACGGGGGTGTTCGCCGGGACCAACGGCCAGGACTACGGCATGACCGTGCTCGCGTCCGTCGAAGCCGAGGGCGGCATGGCCATGACCGGGAACGCGGCCGCGGTGCTATCCGGGCGGGTGGCTTACGCGTTCGGGTTCGAGGGGCCCGCGGTGACGGTGGATACCGCGTGTTCGTCGTCGTTGGTCGCGCTGCACTGGGCGATGCGGGCCCTGCGCACCGGGGAGTGCTCGCTCGCGATCGCGGGGGGCTCCTCGGTGATGGCGACGCCCACCTCGTTCCAGGAGTTTTCGCGGCAGGGCGGGTTGTCGGCGGATGGCCGGTGCCGCGCGTTCGACGCGGGGGCCGACGGCACCGGGTGGGGCGAGGGCGTCGGCGTCGTCCTGGTGGAGCGGTTGTCCGATGCGGTGGCGAACGGGCACCCGGTGCTGGCTGTGGTGCGGGGTTCGGCGGTCAACTCCGACGGCGCGAGCAGTGGGTTGACCGCGCCCAGCGGTCTTGCGCAGGAACGGGTGATCCGTCAAGCGCTGGCGACTGCGGGCCTTGGTGTGTCCGATGTGGACGCTGTCGAGGCGCATGGCACGGGGACGGTGTTGGGGGATCCGATCGAGGCGCAGGCGTTGCTGGCGACCTATGGACAGGGTCGGGTGGAGCCGTTGTGGTTGGGGTCGGTGAAGT